>JAUNTK010000086.1 GCA_030538735.1 Pseudomonadota bacterium | reverse complement strand
TCTGCTGCTGGCGGTCAGCGAAGTGGTATTGGGCGATGAGTTCGTCCACGCGCGCCTTCAGCCTTGCGCGCGGGACGTTCTGCACGGCGGCGACGAATTCCAGGTTCTCGCGCACGGTGAGGTCTTCGAACAGCGAGAACTTTTGGGTCATGTAGCCGATACGTTTGCGCAGGGCCTCGGCCTGTTCGGGCACGCGCAGGCCCAGCACGTCGATCTCGCCGCTGCTGGGTGTGAGCAGGCCGCAGAGCATGCGGATGGTGGTGGATTTGCCCGAGCCGTTCGGGCCGAGGAAGCCGTACACCGCGCCCTTGGGCACAGTCAGGCTCACATCGTCCACCGCCAGCAACTCGCCGAAGCGCTTGCTCATGCCCTGGGTATGGATGGCCAGCGTGCCGCCCAGTGGCGCGACGTTTGCCATGCCCGGCATCGGGCTTGCGGGCGTGCTCATGGCCGTGCGCTGAAATGCACCCGCACCGGCAGCCCGGCGGGCAACTCCGCAGCGTCCGGCCCGAGTTGCACTTCGGCCAGGTAGGACAGCCGCGCCGCGTCATCGCCGGTCAGTGCGAAGTACGGGGTGAAGGCCGGTTCGCTGCGAATCATGCGCACCGTGCCCTGCCACTGGCCGGTCTGGCCTTCGACTTCAATCGTGGCGGCATCGCCGACCTTGACCTGCGGGCGCAAACGCTCGGGCACGTAGATGCGGGCATGGGGCGCATCGCCGACCAGCATCACCGCCAGCGGCGCACCCACGCCGGGCTGGTCGCCGGGCTTAAACGGCAGGCTGTCGATGCGCCCGGCACGCGGCGCGGTGACGGTGAGCTTGCCCAGCGTGACCTGCTGCGCCTGCGCCTGGGCTTCGGCGGCCGCCTGCGCGGCGCGGGCCTGGGCGATTTCCTCGGGGCGGTTGCCGTGGGTCAGCGTGTCCAGCGCCTGCTGGGCGACCTGCACTTGCGCGGCGGCGGTCTGCGCGGCCGCGCGGGCGGTATCGACGTCGATGGCGGCGACCAGACGCTGGCGGCCCAGCGGTTCGAGGCGGCGGTAGCGGCTGGTGGCTTCCGCGGCCTGGGCTTGGGCGGCGGCGAGTTGTGCGCGGGCCTGGGCGATGGCTTCGCTGCGGGCACCGCGTTCGGCCAGTTGCGCGGCATCGCGGCTGCCGCCCGCCTGTGCCAGCGCGGCATCGGTCTGCGCCTGCGCGCGGCTGGCGTCGAGCATCATCAGCACCTCGCCTGCGGCGACGACCTGGCCTTCGCGCACGGCGATGGCCTCGATGCGCTCGGCGGCGGGTGCAGGCAGGCTGATGCGGTCGTATTCCAGCGAGCCCAGTGCGTCGGGTGGGGCGGCATGGCAGGCGCTGAGCAGCAATGTGACAGCAGCAACGGCAGCGGCGAGGTGGTTCATGGCGATGCGCCTGCGTGGCGGGGTGATGGATGGCGACGTTCGACTTCGGCTTTCAATTCGGCCAGCACGGTTTGCAGGGTCTTGTCGAGAAAAGCGGGTTGCACCAAGCCGATCAGGCGCGGCAGCCAGCCGCGCATGGTTTCGGCGGTGGTCACCTCAGCGCCCTCGCCTTGCGGCTGCAATGACCAACCGTGTTCGGCTCGCGAGCCAAGACCCCTGCCCTGCCAGGCGATGCGTTGCAGCGGCTGTACTTCGGTGAGACGCGAGGTGAGATTCAGGCCGCCGGCCTTCCAGCGGAAGGTGCTGCCCGGTTGCAGTGCGCCGTCCAGCGTGGCGTTGCTGACAGCCGCCTGCCATTGCGGCCAGCGGTCGATGTCGGTGAGTACCGACCAGACCTGTTGCGGCGTGACATGGATATGGATGCGGTGTTCGGCGTTCATGCGGATTGTTCCTGTGCGGGGTTGGAGGGGCGCATCGCGGCATCGAGCAGGGCCAGGGCGTGGCGTTCGATCTGTGCCGTGGTCAATGGGGCATCGAAAATGCGGCTCCACAGCGGTGCGCTGGCGGCGGCGAACATGGTCAGGCCGATCACCGAGCCGACCAGCAGATTCGGTTCGACACCCGGCGGCCATTGGCCCGCATCACGCATGGCGTGCAGCCGCATAGCGAGCAGCCGCGGCACTTTGGGGCCGACGGTTTCGACCAGCACATCGCGGAATGCACCATCTTCGTTGAGCACTTCGCGCACCCATAGCGATGGCAGCCACGGGTTGGCCTCGATGATGCGCATCATCGACTGGACGAAGGTGCGGACCAGCGCGGGAGCGTCCGTGGTCTCGCCATCGAGCAGCGGGGCGTGGATGGCGGCGACGACCGGCAGCAGGCGTTCGGCCACCAGCGCATCGAGCAGCTGCGGTTTGTCGCCGAAGTAGTAATGCAGCATCGCCGGGGTGGCGTGGGCATCGCCTGCGATTGCGCGCAGGGAAGTCGCGGCCACGCCGTTGCGGGAGAAGCGCTGGATGGCGGCGTCCAGCAGATGTTCGCGCAGGTCGGGATCGCCGCCAGCGGCGGGACGGCCGCGCGCGCGGCGGCGAGGTTGCGCAGCTTGCGGCGGGCTGCGTGATTCCGCTGTGGGGGTCGGTTTGCTGCGCTTTGCGGCGATCGAGGGTTTGGTCTGGGCCATGGGCCAATATTAATTAATCGATTAATTAATTCAAGTGGCTGGCGGTTTGAGCCAAACGCCAATGGGCTCGGGCATTCGCTGCAGTGACGATGTGCGAGTTGCGGGTGTGGGTGACAATGCGGCTTCCCAGCTTGCAACGAACCGCCCCCTCATCCACAAACCCGAATGCACGCGCACTGCCGCTGCGACGCAACTACCTGCACTCACATCGATCGGCCCGGCTTGCGGCATAGTGTTCGCCTGTAGTCTGGAAGCACTGAAATGCCGCATCACGATTTCACTCTTGAACCCGCCGACAGCGAGCGGCTGGCCAATCTGGCTGGCCCGTTCGATGCCCATTTGCGTCAGCTGGAGCTGCGTCTGGGCGTGGAAATCAGCAATCGCGGCAATGTGTTCCGGGTCAAGGCCGAGGATGCCCATGCGCTGGCGCGGGCGGAAAAGGTGCTGCGCGAGCTGTATGCCGAGGCCGGCGACGTGGTATTGGATGGCCACGCGCTGAATATCCGGCTGGCCGGTTTGATTGGCGATGCCGATGCCGATGCGCCGCCCGGCCGCCACGATGTGGATTACCAGCCGCAGGAGGTGGCGGTGCGGGTCAAGCGCGGCACCATCCGTGGCCGTGGCACGAACCAGAAAAAATACCTGCACAAGATCGCCACCCACGACATCAATTTCGGCATCGGGCCGGCCGGCACCGGCAAAACATTTCTGGCCGTGGCGATGGCGGTGGATGCGCTCAACGAATCGCGCGTGCAACGGCTGATTCTGGTGCGCCCGGCGGTGGAGGCTGGCGAGAAACTGGGCTTTTTGCCCGGCGATCTGAGCCAGAAAGTCGATCCCTACCTGCGCCCGCTCTACGACGCGCTGTACGAAATGCTGGGCGTGGAAAAGGTGGCGAAATTGCTGGAGCGCAACGTCATCGAAATCGCACCGCTGGCCTATATGCGCGGCCGCACCTTGAACGATGCCTTCGTGATTCTGGATGAGGCGCAGAACACCACCATCGAGCAGATGAAGATGTTCCTGACCCGGCTGGGCTTTGGCTCCACCGCGGTCATCACCGGCGACATGACCCAGATCGATTTGCCCAAGCACGTCAAATCCGGCCTGAAAGACGCCATCGAGGTCTTGCGCGGGGTGGAAGGGGTGAGCTTCACCTTCTTCGAGGCGCGCGATGTAGTGCGCCACCCACTGGTGGCGCGCATCGTCAGCGCCTACGAGAAGCGCGATTCACCCCCGGCTGAAGGCGGCACCGGCACATCCTGACGCGATGGCGCCGCGCCCGCCATCGCAATGCCACGCCACGCCCGTGGCGGGATCGCGGGCAGTAGACTGGCAATCTGTCCACTCATCGTGCGAGCCGCCCATGCACCGCCCTGCTCTGGCCAGTCTGTTCGTCCTCTGCACACTACTGGTTGCCGGCACCACGCCTGCCCACGCCGATTCGCAAACGCCTGCTGCAGCACAGCCTGCGGCGTCGGCTGAACCCAATCCACCACGCGGTTTGATCGAGCAAAGTTGGCTGATCGCGCCGCGCAGCGTCGGTGCTTTCCGCCTGATCGAACACAGCTACGACCCCGCGCACAAGGCCGCGGGCGCGATGTTCCGCTATCAGGCATTGCCCGAGCCGGACACCATCGTCGACGTGTTTGTCTATCCCGCCGGGCAAGGCACGCAGGCCACCCTGCTGGAGGCCGGGATGCGCGATTTCCGGCGCAGCCTGAAAGATGCCGAGCGCGCTGGCTACTTCGACAACGTCAAGATCGGCGATGACAGCCGTTTTGCGCTTGATCCCGCAGCGCCTGCCTATGCCAAGCCCGCCAAACGCCGCGCCCGCCAGGATGCCGATGCGGTGATCCAATCGGCATTGGCCGAGCAACAACTTGTTGGTCAGCGCATGTTGATGACGATGCAAACCGGCCAGTCACGGCAGGCAATCCGTTCCGCCGGTTATCTGTTCTACAAAAACATGTACTTCTACAAGGTGCGCATCTCGATACCAGAAGTGCGGATGGATGCCAGCACGTTTGCCGAAACCAGCGACCACGCCGCGCGCTCGCTGGTCAATGGCATTGATGTGCTCAACGTCGGCGATTGCAGCAAGGTCGCATACATCAACCCCAAGGCCAACGAGAACCAGCTCATGCAGCAGTTGATCAGCCAGGTGATGGCACGCCAAGGCGACAACTGCAGCCAGACGCTCGATGCCGGCATGTTGGAAGAAAAACGCCGTCTGGCCGAGACCGTGTTGATCGAGTTCGATGCCGATGATTGGAGATCACGATGACCCGCACCCCGCTGCAACTTGAAGTCAGCGTCAGCTATGCCGCCCCGCGCAAGGGCGTGCCGGCCTCCAGCAGTTTCCGCCGCTGGGTGCAGGCCGCGCTGGAAGGGCGCATCCGCGAGGCCGATCTCGCCATCCGCATCGTCGATGACGAGGAAGGCCAGGCGCTCAACCGCCATTATCGCGGCAAGGATTACCCCACCAACGTGCTGAGCTTCCCTGCCGAGCGGCCACCCGGCCTGCCGAAAAACGCCCGTTTCCCGCTGCTGGGCGATCTGGTGATATGCGCGCCAGTGGTGGCCCGCGAGGCCATCGAACAAGGCAAGCCGCTCAATGCCCATTACGCCCACCTGACCGTACACGGCGCCCTGCATTTGCTGGGCTGGGATCACGAGAACGAGCCCGAAGCCCTGGCGATGGAGCAACTAGAGCGCGAAATCCTGGCCGAATTGGGTATCGATGACCCGTATCGCTGAGCTGTCATCGGCAAATCCACCGCGAGCGGTTAGACTGCCGCTTCCCCTTGCGAGATCCCGTCCGCTGCATGAGCGAAGAACCCGACAGTAGCAGCCCGCCAAACGAAGGCCGCAGTTGGCTGCGCCGACTGGGCGCGGCGTTTTCCGGTGAACCCACCACGCGCGCCGATGTGCTGGAGTTCCTGCGCGATGCGCATAGCGAAGGCCTGCTGGAGATGGACACGCTACGGATGATGGAAGGCGCGGTCGCAGTCTCGGAGTTGACCGTTGGCGACGTGATGGTATCGCGCTCGCAGATGGTCACTGTCCCGGCCGATGCCGACTTGCGCGGCGTACTGGAAACGGCGGTGGAATCGGGCCATTCGCGCTTCCCGGTGCATGGCGAGGACAAGGATCAGATTCTCGGCATCCTGCTGGCCAAGGATTTGCTGAAAACCGTCACCAGCGATGGCGCGGCCAGCATCCACGATTTGCTGCGCCCGGCCTTCCTGATCCCCGAATCCAAACGTCTCGACCTGCTGCTGCGCGAGTTCCGCCTCTCGCGCAATCACATGGCGATCGTCATCGACGAATACGGCGGCGTGGCCGGTCTGGTCACCATCGAGGACGTACTGGAGCAGATCGTCGGCGATATCGACGACGAGCACGACGATGCCGAGGACGACAGCCAGATTTCGGTACAGCCCGATGGCCATTACGTCGTCGATGCGCTGACCCCGATCGAGGATTTCAATGCACGTTTCAACGCCGATTTCAACGATGACGAATACGACACCATCGGTGGTCTGGTCACCGCTGCGATTGGCCATCTGCCCGAGGCCGGCGAGGAATTGACCATGGGCCGCTTCGTGTTTCGCGTCGCCAATGCCGATGCGCGTCGCGTACACGCCTTCCATGTCGGCGTATTGGGCGATGCCTGAGGTGAAGCGGTATCGCTTGGCGCCAGGTGTATCGGGCGTTGCCACAGGCGCGCCCGGCAAACGGGGCGCTGTGTTGCTCGTGTTGCTGATCGGATTGTTGCTGGCCCTGCCCGCCTTGGCCAGCCCGCGTATCGGCGTGGTCACCATGCAGCCGGGCGAAATTTTCTGGGAACGCTTCGGCCACGATGCAATCGTGGTGGCAGCGCCCGATGGGCAGGCCATCTCGTACAACTTCGGCTATTTCGACCCGACCGAAAGCGATTTTGTCAGCCGCTTCGCCCGTGGCGAAATGCGCTATCAACTGGTGGCCTTGCCGCTGGACGTGGATCTGGCGCAATACCGCGATCAGGGCCGCGGCGTCAACGTGCAGTGGCTGGACTTGAGCCCGGCACAGGCGGAGAAACTCGCCGCCGATCTGGCCGAAAACGCACGGCCCGAGAACGCCCACTATCACTACGATTATTTCCGCGACAACTGCGCAACCCGGGTGCGTGATGCCTTGGATCGCGCACTTGATGGCGCACTTGGCCCGCAACTCGCGGCCAGTTCGCAAGGCAATACCTATCGCAGCGAAGCCGCACGGCTGGCATCGCCCGCGCCGTGGATGTGGTTGGCATTTCAGTTGGGGCTTGGCCCGAATGCGGATCATCCGCTGTCACGCTGGGATGAAGCCTTCATACCGATGCGCCTGGCCGACAGCCTGCGCAACGCCAAAACCGCCAACGGCACGCCCTTGGTGATCGCCGAGCAACAATGGTTACCGCACACACTCACGCCTGAGCCGGGCGAGCGCGCGCCGCCGCTGCTCGGCTTCGCCATCGCCGGTATCGCCATCGCTTTGGCTTGGCTGCTAATCGGCCGCCGCTATCCGCGCTTGGCGGCCGGGTTCGCATTCGGCTTCTGGCTGCTGTGCGGCCTGATAGGCACGGCTATGCTGTATCTCTGGCTTGGCACCGCGCACTGGGCTGGTTGGCGCAATCATGCGTTGTTGCTGATGAATCCACTGGCCTGGCTGCTGCTGCCGGGCGCTTGGGCGATGCTGCGTGGGCGTCTTGCCACGCGTGGTTTCCGTATCGTGCTGGTGATTGTCAGCGCCATTGCCGCGCTTGCATTGGTTGATGTCGCGCTCGGCATCGACCGCCAGCAATACGGCATTTGGATCGCCCTCGTACTGCCCATCCATCTTGCATTGGGATGGCGCTATGCACGCCCGCACGCGAGCGGCATCAAGCCATGACCAGCCGCAACCTGCAACCTTCCTGCGTGGTCAATTGCGCGGTGTATCGCGATGGCAAGCGCGAGGACATCCACCTCGACGACATCAGCGAAATACTGGCCAATGACGATGGCAGTTTTGTCTGGGTCGGCCTGTACGAGCCGGGCGAGCAATTGCTGGACAAATTGCAGGAGGAGTTTGGCCTGCACGATCTTGCCGTCGAGGATGCCCACGGTGCCCACCAGCGCCCCAAGCTGGAAGCCTTCGGCAATACCCTGTTTCTCGCCGTGCATACCGCGCAACTGGTCGATGAGCATGTGCGCTTCGGCGAGACCCACATCTTCTACGGCAAACGCTTCTTCATCACCGTGCGCCACGGTGCATCGCTGACCTTCGCCATCCTGCGGCAAAAACTCGAACGCGAGCCGGCGATCCTCAAGCTCGGGCCTTCGGTCGCACTGCATGGCATCCTGGATTTCATCGTCGACAACTACGAGCCGATCATCGATGACTTCCAGGAAGAACTCGACGATCTGGAGCATGTGATCTTCTCCGAGGATTTCCGCAAGGAAACCGTGCAACGGCTGTACACCCTGCGCAAGGAGCTGACCCAGATGCGCACCGCCGTCGCGCCGATGCAGGATATCCTCTCGCAGCTGATGCGCTCGGAAACGCTGGGCATCCCCGACGAGGCCAAGCCCTATTTCCGCGATGTGCGCGATC
Source organism: Pseudomonadota bacterium (assembly GCA_030538735.1). Lineage (GTDB taxonomy): Bacteria > Pseudomonadota > Gammaproteobacteria > Xanthomonadales > Xanthomonadaceae > Solilutibacter. The sequence goes on along the minus strand of JAUNTK010000086.1, from coordinate 4,478 downwards.
ATGCGGGGCGCACCATCGACGTGATCGACGTATTACGCGAAACTGCCACTGCCGCGGTCAGCGTCAATCTCTCGCTGGTGAATTACGCGCAAGGTGAAGTCGTCAAGAAGCTCGCCGGCTGGGCCGGCCTGCTGGCCCTGCCAACCTTGGTTGCCAGCTGGTACGGGATGAACTTTGAGAACATGCCGGAGCTGCATACCAAGTATGCCTACCCGCTTTTGATCGGATCTGTGGCGGTTGCATGTGGCGTGCTGTACCGTTATCTCAAGAAAGTGAAATGGCTTTGAAATTGCGATAGCCATTGCAAAAAAGCTTGTTTTGCTGTGCTGATGACACCCATGGACGGCAGATCGGCCCGATGCCACAGGAAACTGCACGCTCATGGACCCGCCCCAGATTGCCCTCGACAAAATCCTGATTCTTGAAGACGATCCGCATGCCCAGCAGCGGATGCAACGTCTGCTGGATGTCGTGACTGATGGCAAATCCAATACCCGCATCGCCAGCGATCTGGGCGAAGCACGCGAGTTGTTGATGACTGTCCCGCATTTCAGTCTGGCCTTGGTCGATGTGCAATTGCCCGATGGCAACGGGATTGACTTCATCGCTTGGATGCAGCGCAATTTTCCGCAGGTGCCGGCCGTGGTGGTCTCGGCATGGGCCGAAGAAGGCACCATTCTCTCGGCCATCGGCAATGGCGCGATTGGTTACCTGTTGAAGGAAAGCGACGACACGGAGTTGCTGGTGGCGCTGCGCTGCCTGCAACGTGGCGGCGCGGCGATCGACCCGGTCATCGCACGGCGCATCCTGCAACTGCTGCCCGCGCAATCCCCGGCACTGTTCCCGGCGCCCAACCAGCCCAGCTTGTCCGAGCGCGAGGTGGAAATTCTGCGCATGGTCTCGCAAGGCCTGACCAACCGCGATATTGCCGAAAACCTGCACGTCTCGCGCCATACCATCGAATCGCACGCCAGCAAGATCTATCGCAAGCTGGCGGTTGGCTCGCGCACCGAAGCGATCTTTGAAGCGCGCAGCATGGGCCTGCTCTGAATGAAGTGGCTGCCGACATGGCTGCTGCTGGTCATGCTACTGCCGCTTTCTGCCATCGCCCAAACCCACACCGCGCTGTCCCACGCCGACGCTATCGGTCGTGACATCCTGATTTTCGCGGCCGCGATCAGTTTCGCGCTCGGCACGATCTTTCTGCTGTTCTGGGTTTTGCGCCGACACGACACAGCATTTGGCTGGTATGCACTCACTGCCCTGTTCGGCTCGGCGTATGGCTACAACCAGATCGCGGCCAGCCCGTGGCCATTCGACAGCAACAACGCTTGGCAAGCCTTCATCGGTGCCATGCTGGCCTGCGTATTCGCCAGCTGCACCCTGTTCTTGCTGCGCGTGAGTGAGCGCCGCATGCCATGCTTCGAGCGCGCTGTATTGGGCGTGGCGACCCTGCTCGTACTGCTTGCCTTGGCCTTTCCCGAGACGATCGGCGCAAACCGTGGTATCTGGCTATTGCCGTTGATTGGCTACTCGTATCTCGCCACCCTTTTTTATGTCGGCTTCGCCATCAAGACCGGGCGCCGCGATCAGCAACTGCTGGCGCTATGCGTGCTGGCCGCGGCGCTCATCTCGATCCATGACCTATTGGTCTTGAACGGCGTGATCCAGAGCGGCGTGTATTTGTTTGCGCTCAGCTTGCCGATCATGTTGGCCGGCATGGCATCCGTGCTCACCTATCACTTCGTCAATGCCGCATCGCGAGTTGAGGGCTTCAATGCCGAGCTGCAATCCGAGGTATCGCGCGCCACCGAACAACTCACCGCCAGCCTTGGCCGGCAGCACGCGCTGGAGCTGGCACAGGGCATGGCCGCCGAGCGCCTGCAACTGGTGCGTGATTTGCATGATGGCTTTGGCGGCATGCTGATCGCCGCGATCAGCGAGCTGGAAAACGGCCCGGTGCAACCCTCGCGCAGAAAAATGGTGGATCTCTTGCGCAGGATGCGCGATGACCTGCGTCTGGTCATCGAAACCACCAGCCAGGAAAATGCCGATCTCCTATCCCTGCTCGCCCCGCTGCGCCGCCGCAGTGCGCACCTGCTGGAAGCCGATGGCATCCGGGTGACATGGGATATCCACGACATCGAAAGTATCAAATTCAACAACGTGCAGAGTCTGGACCTGCTGCGCCTGTTGCAGGAGGCATTGATCAATGTCTACAAACACAGCCGTGCCACACATGTCCAGATTGAACTGACGCGGATTGCTGAGCAGTTGCATCTGTCGATCACCGATGATGGCGTGGGTATGCCGGGCGATGATTCATCGCCAGTGGGTGGCACCGGCTCCGCAAGCATGCGCATGCGCGCCGCCAGACTCGGCGGCAACTTGACCATGCCTGCGCGTGCGCACGGCACCGAAGTGCGGGTGCAGATACCGATCCCTGCTGCCACGCCGACAATGGCCGATGACAAACCGGCGTGATTCGCGCCCCGGCCGTTACTGCCCAGCCATCATCCGCAAAACCTGCCCCAGGCCATAGGCGATCACCGTGCCGGTGGCATAGCCGACCGTGCCCAGCAATACCCCAACCGGGGCCAGTGAGGGATGGAAGGCCGCCGCGACCACCGGCGCCGACGCCGCCGCGCCGATATTGCCCTGCGAGCCCACCGCGAAATAGAACAGCGGGGCCTTGACCAAACGCGCCGCGAACCACAGCACCAGGATGTGGGTGGACATCCAGATCAGCCCGATCACGATCAATTCCGGCCGGTTGGCCAGATGCAGGAAGTTCATCTGCATGCCGATGCAGGCAATCAGGAAATACAAGAACACCGTGCCCAGCTTCGATGCCCCAGCGTTTTCCAGCTTGCGTGCGGGGGTGAAGCTGAGCAACAGGCCGGCCAGCGTGGAGATCACGATCACCCAGACAAACGGCGCATCCAGGCTGAACTGCCCGGCCCACGCCACATTGGCCTTGAACCAACCCGATGCTGGGCTGGCGATGGCATGGGCCAAACCGACAATGCCGAAGGCCACGGCGATAATCACCATCAGATCGGTCAGGCTGGGGATCCGCGCATTGGCAGCCTCGTAATCGGCGATGCGCTGCTTCATTTCGTCAATGGCGCGGGTATCGGCACCACTCTTTGCATCGATTTGCTGGGCGCGATTAGCCAGCACCAGCAAGACCGCCATCCACAAGCTGGCGATGGCGACATCGACCACCGCAAACTGGCCGAACAACGTCGCATCCACTTCGTAGATTTCGCGGATCGCCACCATGTTGGCACCGCCACCGATCCAACTGCCCGATAGCGCGGCCATGCCCTTCCAGGTATCTCCGGCCACGGCGGCCGGCCAGAACCACTCCATCAACTGGAAGGCGACAATCGCACCCAACACAATGCCGGTGGTGCCGGCAAGAAAGACGAACAACAGCTTCGGCCCCAGCTTCAAGATGCCCTTCAAATCCACCGACAAGGTCAGCAGCACCAGCGCGGCGGGGAGCAGCACGCGGCTCGCCACCGGGTTGTACAGCGCGCTGTTTTCGCCATCAATCAGGCCGGTGGTGTTGTAGATGGCCGGGATGAAATAGCACAGCAGCAGGGCCGGCACCCAGGCGAAAAACTTCTTCCAAAACGGCGTCGGGCCGGAGGCCAGCCAGAAGATCACGCCCAGCGTGGCGGCGATCAAGCCAAACACCACGATGTCGTTGCTGATGATGGGAGGGGTGGTCATGGGTGTGTCCTTGGCACCCGCGCCGCCACGGATCAAATCCGTAGCGGCGCGCGTGAGGTGGGTGATGTAGAGCCGGTTTACGGCCTCGCCACGAACAGGCGGTTATTGCCCGATATGCTTGTGCAGCCACGCATTGACAGTGTTATGCCACTGCACGCTGTTGGCCGGCTTCAACACCCAGTGGTTCTCATCGGGGAAATACAAAAATTGCGAATCGATGCCGCGACGCTGCAAGGCGGTAAACGCCGAGATGCTTTGGTCGATTGGCACACGGAAATCGTTTTGCCCACCAACGATCAAGGTTGGCGTTTTCCATTTCGCCAGATGACGCGCCGGGTTGTGGCGCTCGTAGGCTTCGGGTTTATCCCAGACGGTGCCGCCCATTTCCCATTCGGTGAACCAAAGCTCTTCGGTCACCAAGCCCATCGATCGGGTATCGAATACGCCGTTATGGGTGACCAAACATTTGAATGCATCCGGCCAATTACCGGCGATCCAATTGGTCATGTAACCACCATAGCTGGCCCCCAGCGCGCAGGCTTTATCGCCATCAAGAAAGGCGTATTTTTGCTGCGCGGCCGCCCAGCCCTTCTGCAAATCTTCCAGCGGCTTGCCGCCCCAATCACCGCTGATCGCATCAGTGAATTTTTGCCCGTAGCCGGTAGAGCCGTGGAAATCGATCATCACCACCGCATAGCCCTGACCGGCATAGGTTTGCGGGTTCCAGCGGTAGCTCC
>JAUNTK010000085.1:10261-12735 GCA_030538735.1 Pseudomonadota bacterium | reverse complement strand
GCGATTTCTTCGGCAAGGAAACCTTCCTGACCGTCTCCAGCCAGCTCAACCTGGAAGCCTATTGCTTGGCGATGAGCAAGGTGTACAGCTTCGGCCCGACCTTCCGCGCCGAGCAAAGCCACACCAGCCGCCACTTGGCCGAGTTCTGGATGGTTGAGCCGGAAATCGCCTTTGCCGATCTCAACGCCAACGCCGATCTTGCCGAGGATTTCCTCAAGTACCTGTTCCGCGCCGTGCTTGATGAGCGCGGCGACGATATGGCCTTCATCGCCGAGCGCGTGCAGAAGGATGCGATCAGCCGCCTCGATGCCTTCATCAATGCGCCGTTCGAGCGTATCGATTACAGCGATGCGATTGACTTGCTGCAAAAAGCCGGCAAGAAATTCGAGTTCCCGGTTGAGTGGGGGCTGGATTTGCAGACCGAGCACGAGCGTTGGCTGACCGAGGAACACGTCGGCCGCCCAGTGGTGGTGGTGAATTACCCGGAGGCGATCAAGGCCTTTTATATGCGCTTGAACGACGATGGCAAGACCGTGGCCGCGATGGACGTGCTGGCGCCGGGCATCGGCGAGATCATCGGCGGCAGCCAGCGCGAAGAGCGTCTGGATATGCTGGATGCGCGCATGCAGCAATTCGGCCTCGACCCCGAGCATTACAGCTGGTATCGCGATTTCCGCCGCTACGGCACGGTGCCGCATGCGGGCTTTGGCCTCGGCTTCGAGCGGCTGGTGGTGTATGTCTGCGGGCTATCCAATATCCGCGATGCGATTGCCTACCCGCGCGCGCCCGGCAGCGCGGAGTTCTGATCGATGATCCTGTTTCTTGCCCTGTGTTTTGTCGGCGTCGCCATCGCCGGCTTCACTGCCTTCGTGATCTTCTGGCCGCTGGCGCTGGTGCATCTGCGTGACCGCCACCCCGAGGTGCGTGCGCAATTGGGCGAAGGTGCCTTCATGCGCCCCGGCGCACTGGTGTGGCTGCTGTCACGGCGTTATCGCGATGTACCCGACTCGGCCTTCACCGGCCTCGCCACGCCCGCGTTTATCGCGCTTTCCACCATCCTCTCGGCCTTGGCGATGTCCGGCCTGTTGTGGCTGTGGGCGGTAGCCTTCCCGGAGTTTGCCGCATGAATGAAGCGATGTACGACGACGCACACCCGCATGACGAATGGTGGCTGGCCACGCTGGGCGACACGCTGATCTGGGCGCGCCTGCGCATCCGCGAAGCCGGCACCGCCGAAGTGCTGGATGCCGATGGTGCCACCCTGCCCTACGACAGCGCCGATACCGCCCGCGCGGCATTGATGGATGCCGAATTTGTCGCCTACGATGGCCTTGACGAGGACGATGCCCTGCATCGCGGTTTCAGCCTGTACGACATGGCCCCGCCAGAAGGCGATGACACAAATCTGCGCGGCAAGATGGTGGTGAATCTGGGGCGGCACGCCTGATATGTTCATCCAGCGCGTGTTTGGCCAACAGGATTTGACACGGCTGGATGCACTGATCGGGCAAAACCCCTTCGTTACCCTGATTGGCACCGATGCCGCCGGTCTGCCCATCGCAAGCCAAGTGCCGGTGCTGTATCGGCGTGACGCGGCTGGCATCGTGATCGAAGGCCACTGGGCCAAGGCCAACCCGCAGGCCACGCTTGGCAAGCGCCCTGCCCTCATCATCGTCAATGGCCCGCATGCCTATGTGTCGGCCAGTTGGTATCCCGACAAGATCGAGCAGGCGCGCGTGCCGACATGGAACTATTGCACCGCGCATCTGCATGGCACGCTGGAGCAATTCGATGACGAGGCAGCCCTGATCGATTTGCTGGAACGCACCAGCGCCCATTTTGAACAACAGGTGGGCGGCGATTGGCGCTTTGATGCCAGCAACCCGGCCGAGCGCCGCCAAATCGCCGGGATTATCGGCTTTCGCCTGCGCCCAACCCGCGTCGAGCTGAAAGACAAACTGAGCCAGAACCACCCCATCGACAACCGCCGCGCCGTGGCCGCTCATCTTGCGGCATCCAACGATGCTGATGCGCAACAGATCGCCTGTTTGATGCAGGCATCGCTCAAGGAGACCCCGAATGCAACTTGATCTCACCAGCAAACACGCCTTGGTCTGCGGTGCCTCGGAAGGCATCGGCCGTGCCACTGCCATCGAACTGGCCCTGCTCGGCGCTGATGTGACCGTGCTGGCCCGCCGCGAAAACGCCTTGCGCGAGGTCATCGCCCAGCTCGATAGCCGCGGTGGGCAGCAGCATGGCCTTCTAATCGCCGATATGGCCGATCGCGATGGCTTGCGCGATGCGGTGGGCAGCCTCGCCCAACACAAGCCAATCCATATCCTGATCAACAACACTGGCGGCCCCCCGGCTGGCCGCGCCATCGATGCTGATCTGGCTGCCTATCTGGATGCCTATGGCAAGCATTTGCTGGCCAACCAAACGTTGGCGCAGGCAGTGGTGCCCGGTATGCGCGA
>JAUNTK010000085.1:0-10235 GCA_030538735.1 Pseudomonadota bacterium | reverse complement strand
CCGGCTACGGGCGCATCATCAATGTGATTTCCACCTCGGTGTATGAGCCGATCCCGAATCTCGGCGTCTCCAACACCACCCGCGCCGCCGTCGCCGGCTGGGCCAAAACCTTGGCCCGTGAACTTGGCCCGGAGGCGATCACCGTCAACAACGTGCTGCCCGGCTTCACCGAAACCGGCCGCATCGCCCAGATCGTCGGCAACGAGATGCAGAAAACCGGCAATGACGAAGCCAGCGTGCGCCAGCGCATGACCAGCGCGGTGCCGCTGGGCCGCTTCGCCAAGCCTGATGAAACCGCCAGCCTGATCGCCTTCCTCGCCAGCCCGGCTGCCGGCTATATCAGCGGCCAATCAATCGCCGTCGATGGCGGGCGGATGAATTCGATCTAATCGCCGATACGGCAACCAGCAAGAGGAAACCCATCCATGAGCAATACATCAGGACAAGGCGCGGGCACACCATTGCCAGAAGAATTGCGTGGCTGGAATTGGGGCGCGTTTTTCCTCAATTGGGTCTGGGGCTTGTTCAACGGTACGCCGCGCGCACTGCTGAGTTTGATCCCGCTGATCGGCCTGATCATGCCCTTCGTGCTCGGTGCCAAGGGCAATCAATGGGCATGGCAGCATCGGCGCTGGGAGAGCATCGAGGCCTTCAAGAAGGCACAGCGCCTGTGGGCCATTGCCGGTGCCATCATCGCTGGCTTGGCCTTGCTCGCCGCTTTGTTTGCCGCGCTGATCATGTTCAGCGTGTTTGCCGCGATGAAAAAATCCGAGCCCTACCAAGTCACCTTGGCCGGGCTTGAACAGCAGCCGCAGATCGTCGCGATTTTGGGCCAGCCGATCCAAGGCGGCCTGCCGATGGGCAGCATCAATGTTTCTGGCAACCAAGGCGTGGCGGAGTTGTCATTCAACGTGCACGGCCCGAACGGTGCCGGCCGGATCTATCTTGAATCACACAAGCGGCTGGGGCGCTGGCAGACCGAGCATTGCGAGTTTGAAGATGCGGCCACGGCTGATCGCCTGCCTTGTGCAGAGTGAAGCGGGGTGAGGATTGGTGCCGCGCCCGGCGCGATTGATGCGGGCCTGAAGTAACGGGCGCATAGCGACGGACGTAAAGCCCAAAATCTGCCTTCGATCCGGCTCGGCAATGCACTACTACCGTCGCCGCTCAGGGCTGCGCTCCTGCTCCGATTCGCGGCCGCGCTGCCCATGGCGCGCTCGCCGGCAGTAGTGCATTCCCGATCCTCGGTCGCTCAATACCGGATAGGCATTTGCTTCGGACGCAAAAGCTTTTGCGTTTCAATGATGTGACGAAAAACTTTCGATGCGTCGGTGCTAAGCACCCGACTGAGCTGCGCTCCCACCATCCGCGATCAAGCTAAGCTAAGCCGATGACGACCCGCTTCCCGCATTGGATCAACGGCCAGCCGCAGCACGCCCGCCAGGGCGGCTGGCTGCCCGTACACGAACCCGCCACCGGCCAAATCTATGCCGAGGTTGCCGATGGCGATGCCGATGATGTCGTCGCCGCGATTGCCGCTGCGCAAACCGCCCAGCCCGGCTGGTCATCGCTACCCGCCAGTGAGCGTGCGCGCTGGTTGGAAAAAATGGCCAGCGCGCTGGAATCACGCAGCGAAGATTTTGCCCGCGCCGAAGCGCGTGACGGCGGCAAACCAATCAGCTTGGCGCGCCATGCCGAAATCCCGCGTGCGGTGAGCAATCTGCGTTTCTTCGCCCATGCCGCCAGCCAGTTTTCCAGCGAGTTCCACCACGGCGAAGCCGGCCTGCACTACACCTTGCGCACACCGCTGGGCATCGTCGGCACGATCTCGCCGTGGAACTTGCCGCTGTATTTGTTCACCTGGAAAATCGCCCCGGCATTGGCCGTCGGCAATGTGGTGATCGCCAAACCCTCCGAAGTGACACCGGCTACCGCAACGATGCTGGCTGAGTTGGCGGCCGAGATTGGCTTCCCTGCGGGCGTGTTCAACCTACTGCACGGGCTTGGGCCGAAGGTGGGTGAAGCGATGGTGGCCGCACCCGAAATCAAGGCCATCTCGTTTACCGGCAGCACTGCCGTCGGCAAACACATCCATCAGGCGGCCGCACCGATGCTGAAAAAAGTATCGCTGGAACTGGGCGGCAAGAACCCAACCGTAGTATTTGCCGACAGCGATTGGCGCGCCAATCTTGATGTGCTGGTGCGTAGCGCCTTCCAAAACAGCGGGCAAATCTGCCTGTGCGGCTCGCGCATGTTGATCGAGCGTTCGATCTACGATGAGCTGCGCGATGCGCTTGTTGAAGCCGCATCACAACTCAAGATCGGCAACCCGCTGGATGAAGCCACCCGCATCGGCCCGCTGGTTTCCAGCGCGCATTTCGATAAGGTCGTTGCTGCGATCCAACGCGCCCGCGATGAAGGTGGGCGCGTGCTGTGTGGTGGTGAAGCACTGGCCGGCGATGGCTGGTTTGTGCCGCCCACCCTGATCGACGGGCTTGGCCCCGATTGCGCCAGCAACCGCGAAGAAATTTTTGGCCCGGTGCTGACCCTGCAAGCCTTCGATGACGAAGCGCACGCGCTTGCGTTGGCCAATGCAAGCGATTACGGCTTGGCTGCCTCGGTGTGGACAGGCGATTTCGCCCGCGCCCATCGCCTAGCCGCGCAAATCCGCGCCGGCTTGGTCTGGATCAATACCTGGCTGCTGCGCGACTTGCGCGCCCCGTTTGGCGGCGTTGGCCAATCCGGCTATGGCCGCGAAGGCGGGCTGGAAGCGATGCGGTTTTTTACCGAGACCAAATCGGTGGGATTCCCCGGATAGGAGCAAAATCATGCGTAAGTATTTGCTGTTGTTCGTGTTGCTGACGTGTGTCGCACCTGCATTGCCGGCGCAGGAAAAGCCCGATGAAGACGACGCCTACACCGCCATATTCAATGGGATGCGGGCGCAATCTGGCCTGCTTGATCGTTACAGCTTTCTGCTGGAGAAAAAGCGGGCGAGCGATGACCCGGAAATCATCAACTTCATCGACCAGATGCTGGCCAGCGAGCTTGCCGAAATGGCGCACTACCGGCAGGCGGAATCGATCTACGGCCCCATCACACGCAATCAGCCAAGCACACTACCGAGCGGAACGGCCGTGCCAGCACTGCAAGCCATCCTCGACATGACCCGCGACCAGCGTGTGGTGATGATCAACGAAGCCCACACCGTCGCGCGCACCCGCGTGCTGACATTGCAGCTGCTGGAACCAATGCGCGAGGCCGGCTTCACCCATTTGGGCTTGGAGACGCTCTCGGTGGGCGACGATGGGCGGCTGTTTGACGATGCATTGCCAACGCGCGGTTACCCCACCAACCACAGCGGCTATTACACCCGCGAGCCCATCTTTGCCGAGATCATCCGCGAAGCCATCCGCTTGGGCTATACGTTGGTTGCCTATGAATACCAAGGCACGGATCGCAGCCAGCAGGCGCGCCGCGCGAAACCGGCCAAGCCACAGCACTGGCTGCCATCGTCAAGCAGAACCCCGAGGCGCGTCTATTGGTTCACGCCGGGCATGGGCACCTCCTTGAGGATTCATCCAACTTCGTGGCAGGCGCCCGAACGATGGCCGACGAATTCAAGCGCATGACCGGCATCGACCCACTGACGATCGAGCAAACACGGCTATGGGATCAGCCCGATGCCTCACGCCACCATCCGGCCTATGCAGAGGGCTTGAAGCTATGGCGCGCCCAGCATCAAAATCACGACCCAACCGCCGCCTTTCTGGTCATGACAGGCCCGCAAAGCGCATGGTCACTCCAGCCGTCCAGCTATGACATCAGCATCTTCGCCGCTCCGTGGACGAACGACCAACACTGGCGCGCGCTTGACGGCCTGCGCCAGCGCCGCACGATCGCCAGCAACCCCTGCACGCGCTATCCGTGTTTGATCGAAGCCCGATACATGGCGGAATCCGATGAGGCGATCCCGGCCGACCGGCAATTGCTGGAGCAGGCCGGCCCAGTGCAGCTCTGGTTACGCGATGGCTGCTACCGAGTCCGCCATCTGCCCAACGATACTGAGGCGAACGGCGCGGCCCAGCCGGTATGCTTCCCGGTTGAAGCCGGCGCTGGGCCGGTCACGCCGTCACGATGAATCTCGATATCGAACACCTGCTCAAGAAAAACAAGGCATGGGCCGAACGTGTCCAGGCCGAAGACCCGGGGTTTTTCGACCGGCTCTCCTCGCAACAAAAACCCGAATACCTGTGGATTGGCTGCTCGGATTCGCGCGTGCCGGCCAACCAAGTCATCGATCTTGCCCCCGGTGAAGTGTTCGTCCATCGCAATATCGCCAACGTGGTGGTGCATACCGATCTCAATTGCCTCTCGGTCATCCAGTTCGCGGTCGATGTGCTGAAGGTCAAGCATATTTTGGTGGTGGGCCATTACGGCTGCGGCGGCGTGCATGCCGCGCTCAATAGCACCCGGATTGGCCTTGCCGATAACTGGATCCGCCATGTCGGCGATGTCGCCGAAAAACACATCGACATTCTCTCGCCACTGGATGCCGAGCTGGCCCACGACCGCCTATGCGAATTGAACGCGCTGGAACAGGCGGTCAACGTCTGCCAATCCACCCTGTTGCGCGATGCGTGGAGCCGTGGCCAAGCAGTCGCCGTACACGCCTGGGTATACAGCCTGCGCGATGGTCTGGCGCATGATCTTGGCCTCAATGTGGGCTCGACTGCCGACCTTGATGCGCAATATCCACCGGCACTGGCGCGGATCAGTATTGACCGAGAGGACCGTTGATGAGTGATGTTATCCGCAGCACGCACGCCCCCAAGCCGGTCGGCCACTACCCGCATGCACGCCGTGTGGGCGACTTGCTGTTTCTTTCCGGCGTCGGCCCGCGTGCCGTCGGCGATGATGGCGTGCCCGGCAATGTTTACGACGCCGATGGCCAGTTGACCGCCTACGACATCGAGGCACAAACCCGTGCGGTGTTCGCCAATGTGCGCGCCGTGCTGGAATCCAGCGGCGCGCACTGGCAAGACCTGATTGATGTCACCGTGTTCCTCACCGATATGGCGCGTGATTTCAGCGCCTATAACGCGATCTGGGCCGAGTATTTCCCGGATATCGACAGCGCCCCCTGCCGCACCACGTTGGGCATCACCGCCCTGCCCACACCGATTGCGATTGAGCTGAAATGCATCGCCCAGATCAAAGAATCGCCATGAAGCTGCAGCTGCTGCTTGCCGTTGGTTTGTGCGTGTGTTCGGCGACGTCGGTACACGCGGCCGAGCCGCCGCCCGCCGAATCTGACGCGGTAGACAACGCCGAATTGCGCACCCTGTTTGATCAAGACCAGAACGATCGAACCGCGCAAGAGTTTGATTGGGTCGCCATCAATGCCCGCGATACCGCACGCCGCCAACGTGTGGACGAACTGCTGCGCAGCGGCCAAATCCGCACCGCCAATGATTACCGTCATGCGGCCTTCGTGTTCCAACACGGTGATGATGCCGCCGCCTACCGCTTGGCCCACGCGCTGGCCACCTTGGCGATGACGCTGGATGACAGCCAACAAAACCGTTGGATCGTGGCGGCCTCGTGGGACCGCTTGTTGATGTCGCAGTTGCAGCCGCAGTGGTACGGCACCCAACACAAGGGCGATGCGCGTGGCATGTATCTGTATCCGGTGGCTGCCGATGCTGTAAGCGATAAAGAACGCCAGCGCATGATCGGCATCACGCTGGACGAAGTACGCACACGCGGCATGCAACGGGCCACCGATAGCGGCCTGAAAATCCGCCAGCCCGCGCCCACGATCGATGAGCTTCGCGCCGAAGCCAACGCCGCCAAACCCAAGGACTAACATGCCCCTGCCCGCCGCCTTCAATTTGCACGCTTGGATCGATGAACATCGCCATTTGTTGAAGCCGCCCGTCGGCAACAAGGCCATCGTGCAGGATGATTTCATCGTGATGATTGTCGGCGGGCCGAATGCGCGCACCGATTACCACTGGGAAGAAGGTGCCGAGTGGTTCTACCAGCTCGAAGGCGAGATGGTGCTGAAGGTGCAAGAAGATGGTCAAGCGCGTGATATCCCGATCAAGGCTGGCGAAATCTTCTACCTGCCGCCGCGCATCCCGCATTCGCCACAGCGAATGGAAAACTCGGTGGGGCTGGTGATCGAACGCAAACGCCTGCCGCACGAGGATGATGCGCTGATGTGGTTTTGCATCGAATGCAACCACAAACTGTACGAAGAATTTTTCCATCTGAAGGATATCGAATCGGATTTCTTCCGCATCTTCGAGGCCTTCTATCGCAGTGACGAACTGCGCACCTGCGGCCACTGCGGCACGCTCAACCCCCGCCCATCGCGCTACGAGATGCAGGCCGACTCACGCGCCGATATCACCTGACATCATGCTGAAAATCGACATCCACGCCCATTACCTGCCACGCGATTGGCCTGATTTGGCCAGTAAGTACGGCGACAACCGCTTCCCGGTGATCCACCACGGCGATGATGGCCGCGCGCGCATCTATCGCGATGGCAAATTCTTCCGCGAAATCTGGCCCAAGACATGGGATGCACAGATCCGCATCGACGAATACGCCGCATTCGGCGTTCAGGTGCAGGTGCTCTCCACCGTGCCGGTGATGTTCAGTTACTGGGCCAGGGCCAATCAGGCGCTGGAGCTGCACCGCGCACTCAACGACCACATGGCCGAGACCGTGCGCCAACACCCGCGCCATTACGCTGGCATCGGTACGGTGCCGCTGCAATCGCCGCAACTGGCGATCGATGAGCTGGAGCGTTGCGTCGATCAACTTGGCTTGCAAGGCGTGCAGATCGGCTCGCATCTCAACCTGCCCGATGGCGGCCACTGGAATCTAGATGCGCCGGAACTGTTCCCGTTTTTCGAGGCGGCAGCCGATCTGGGCGCGGCGATCCTTGTCCACCCGTGGGACATGATGGGCAGCGAATCGATGCCGAAATACTGGCTGCCATGGTTGGTCGGGATGCCGGCGGAGCAAGCGCGTGCGGCGTGTTCGCTGATCTTCGGCGGCGTGTTGGAGCGCCTGCCGAAACTCAAAATCTGCATGGCACATGGCGGCGGCAGCTTCCCCTACACGATTGGCCGGATCGAGCACGGCTTTACCATGCGCCCCGATCTGGTCGCCACCGATAACTTCCGCAACCCGCGCGAATACCTCTCGCGGCTGTATTTCGATTCGTGGGTGGCTGATGATCTCGCCCTACGCTATTTGCTGGATGCCTGTGGCGTTGATCGGGTGATGCTGGGCACCGATTACCCGTTCCCGCTGGGCGAGCAAGTGCCGGGCGAAGGCATCGACCGGCTGCATTTGGGCCAGGCCGAGCAAGCCCGGCTCTACAGCGGCACCGCGCTTGAATGGCTGGGATTGCCCGCAACGAGGTTTGCATGAAGAACGACATCTTTCATATCGATTACGCGCGCCAACATGACGCCGCCTGCGCACTTCGTAGCTTTCGCGATGCGTTTTTGATCCCGCAACACGATGGCCGCGATCAAGCGTATTTCTGCGGCAATTCGCTGGGTTTGCAGCCGAAAGGCGCACGCCAGCATGTCGAGGAAGTGCTGGATAAATGGGCGCACGAAGCGGTGGAAGGCCACTTCACCGGGCAGGCGCAATGGATGCCGTATCACGAACTTTTGCGCGAGCCATTGGCCGAGATCGTCGGCGCCAAGCCCAGCGAAGTGGTGGCGATGAATTCGCTCACCGCCAATCTGCATCTGATGATGGTGAGCTTCTATGTGCCGACCATCGAGCGCAACGCGATCTTGATTGAAGCCGGCAGCTTCCCATCGGATCGTTATGCGGTGGAATCGCAACTCAAGTATCGCGGCCTGCCGCCGGAACTGACCTTGATCGAAGTCGAGCCGGATCTACCCGATGGCGTCTTCTCGATGGAGGCGATCGAGCGCGCGATCCGCGACAACGGCAAGCGGTTGGCGATGATCCTGTGGCCGGGCGTGCAGTACCGCACCGGCCAGGCCTTTGACTTAAAGGAAATCACCCGTATCGGCCATGAAGTCGGCGCGGTGGTGGGCTTCGATTTGGCCCACGCGGTCGGTAATTTGCACTTGCAGCTGCATGATTCCGCGGCCGATTTCGCCGTGTGGTGCCACTACAAATACATGAATGCCGGGCCGGGGGCGGTGGCCGGCTGCTTCGTGCATGAGCGCCACGCCAAGAGCGAACGGCCACGCTTTGCCGGCTGGTGGGGCAATGATGCGGCGGTGCGCTTCAAGATGGGGCCAGCGTTCAGTGCCACGCCGGGCGCGGAGGGTTGGCAGCTATCCAACCCGCCAATTTTGGGGCTGGCCCCGCTGCGTGCCTCGGCGGAATTATTCCAGCGCGCTACGCTGCCCGCATTGCGCGAGAAATCCCGCCAACTAACCGGCTATTTAGAGCAACTGATCGATGCCCATCTGGCCGAGGCCATCGCCATCGTCACCCCACGCGACGAAGCCCAACGCGGCGCCCAGCTATCGCTGCGGGTCAAAGCCGGGCGCGAGGCCGGCCGCGATTTGTTCGCGTTTCTGCAATCACGCGGTGTGCTGGGCGATTGGCGCGAGCCGGATGTGATCCGCATCTCGCCCGCCCCGCTCTACAACAATCACCAAGACGTGCTGCGTTTTGCCGAAGCCGCCAAGGAGTGGATCGATGGCCGTTGAGCAACAACATCTGACCATCGTCGGTGCCGGCCTTGCCGGTGCCCTGCTCGCCGCACTACTGGCCCAGCGCGGCTGGAAGGTACAGGTATTCGAGCGCCGGGGCGACCCACGCATCGATGGCTATGCCGGTGGCCGTTCGATCAATCTGGCATTGGCCGAGCGTGGCCTGCATGCCTTGCGTCAGGCCGATGCCGATGGCGCGGTGCTGAAGCAAGCGGTGATGATGCGCGGCCGCATGGTGCATCCGATCCAAGGCGAGCCGCAATTACAGCGCTATGGCCGCGATGACAGCGAGGTGATCTGGTCGATCAATCGCGGCGAGCTCAACATCACCCTGTTGAATGCCGCCGAAGCTGCTGGCGCGGAGCTGGTCTTCGACCACGGCTTGGCCAGCGTCGATTTCGATGCCGGCATCGCCATCTTTCACGATGCCCGTGGCAACGACCGCCGCCATGCCTTCAACGCCCTGATCGGCTGCGATGGCGCTGGCTCCACCTTGCGCGGCGAGATCGAGAAAGTACATCCGCTGGGTGCCCGCACCGAATGGTTAGGCCATGGCTACAAAGAATTGGAAATCCCGCCCGGCTTTGATGGCGATTTCCAGATCGAGCCCAACGCCCTGCATATCTGGCCGCGCGGCCGCTATATGTGCATCGCCCTGCCCAATGATGAGCGCACCTTCACCGTCACCTTGTTCATGCCCAACGCGGATGACGAGCCCAGCTTTGCCACGGTCAAGAGCGCCGATGATGCCGAGGTCTTGTTTGCCCGCGATTTCCCCGATGCGCTACCGCTGATCCCGCGCCTGCGTCAAGATTTCGAGCAGAACCCGGTCGGTACCTTGGCCACCTTGTATCTGGATAACTGGGCGCTGGGCGCGCAAGCCGTATTGGTGGGTGACGCCGCCCACGCGATGGTGCCATTCCACGGCCAAGGCATGAACTGCGCCTTCGAGGATTGCGTGGCACTGGCCGCGCAACTGGCCGCGCAGGATGATATCGCCAGCGCATTCGCCGCCTACCAACGCGAGCGCGCACCCAATGCACTGGCCATCCAAACCATGGCGCTGGAAAACTATCTGGAAATGCGCGACCGCGTGGATGATGACGATTACCTGATCCAACGCGCACTGGAATTGCAACTGGCCGCACGCCACCCCGAGCGCTTCATCCCCCGCTACAGCATGGTCAGTTTCATGCGCATGCCTTATGCGCTGGCGTTCGAGCGCGGCCAGATCCAACGCGCATTGCTGGTCGAGGCCACCACCGGCAAGGCCACGCTGGATGAAGTGGATTGGGCATGGCTGGATGCGGAGATCAGCAAGCGGCTGGCGCCCTTGACGAGTAGTTGAACCTCGCCTCAACGCGAACACAGCGCGATAAAGCATGAGCCGGCACAGGCAACGTATGCTTTGCGCTTGCCGTTTCAACCCGTGTCATCCGCGCCAACCCGTGGCCACCCCAGATGCCTGAATCCTTCCTGTTCTACGATCTCGAAACCTATGGCAGC
>JAUNTK010000084.1 GCA_030538735.1 Pseudomonadota bacterium | reverse complement strand
GGGCGGTCAACACGCGGTCGTCGCTCCTGCTGGTGCAGGCGTTCGCCGCCCAGCCGTGGCCGCACGTGCAGGGGTTTGATGAAGCCTGAGGCACCACTCAAGCTGAGCACGCTGCCATCGGGCAGTGGCAGCGGCGTGCGCCCATCCCACGTGGTTGACCAATCGGCGGCAAGCGTGGCGCGGCGCGGCGCGGCATGCAGTTGCTCGGCCCAACGTTCGATGCGGGCACTGGCCTGTGCGCCCCAGCGATAACTGGCCTCGGCATCGGCACGGGCATGCAGAAGATCGCGCTGGATATGCGTGATGGCATTGCCCGGCAGCGGCGGCAGGCCGAGTTGCTGCACCCAGCGTCGGATCACCCGCGCCCGACGTTCGGGCGGCAGCCGCAGCAGCCGCGTGCAATTCAATGTGCGCGGGTCATCGTGGTGGCGGGCGGCGGTGAGCGCCCTGTCGTCCTCAACGCTCAATAGCCCGTGCGCGTCGGCGGCAAGTTGGGCGGCGTGGGCGAGGGCGGCATCGGCCTCGGGCCAGCGTGCGCGCAACAGCGGCATCACCTGTTGGCGCAGGTAATTGCGATCAAAAGCGCTATCGCGGTTGCTGGGGTCTTCGACCCAGCGTAAGCCGTGGGCCAGCGCGTAATCGCGCAAGGCGGCCTGCGGTACACGCAACAACGGCCGCCACATCAGGCCGGTGGCAAATGGCCGCAGCATGCGCATCGCGGCCAAGCCATCGGGGCCGGCGGCACGCAGCGCACGCAGCATGAAGGTCTCTGCTTGGTCATCGCGATGATGGGCCAAGGCCAGCACATCAGCATCGGCCAGATGCGTGGCATAGGCGTGCTGGCGTGCGTGGCGGGCGGCGGCCTCTGGGCCAAGGCCACGTTCGATCACAGCGACGTGTTCGATGGCGAGCGGCACGCGCAAATCCGCGCAGCACTGCCGGCAATGTTCGGCCCAATCATCGGCCGCCGCGTGCAGGCCGTGATGCACATGCAGGGCGCGCAGCTCGAAGCGTGCCTGACGTTGTAGCGCATGCAGCAGCACGCTGGAATCCAGCCCGCCGCTGTAGCCAATCAGTACGCGGTGGCTGTGGGCAGGTAGCGCGGCGCAGGCTTCGGCGATGGCAGCATCGACGATGGCCGCACCGCCAAGCGCGCTGGCCGCGCTCATCCGCGTCGGCTTTTGGCGATCGCGATCCACGGTTTTTGTTCGCGCCGGTAATAGCTGGGCAGGGTATCGGCGCGTTTCAGGATTTCCGCGTACAGGGCTTGCGCCTCGGCTTCGCGGCCCAGTGTTTGCAGGAATTCGGCGTAGCGCACGCGCGCTTCCTCGCCGGGGAAGCCTTGCACCACAGCCTCGTATTCGTGCGCGGCGGCGGCGTGATCGCCCGTCGCCTCGACCGCGCGGGCATACAGCAGATGGCCTTCGTGCGAGCGGAAATTGGGGTTGGCCGCGATCAGCGCATCCATCGTGGCGCGGGTCTCGGCCGGCTTGCCAAGGCCGAACTGGGCGTGGGCCAGACCCAGCATTAAATCGGCATCATCCTTGTAGAAGCCCTGCAAGGCGGCGCGGAATTGCTGTTCGGCCAGGGTGAAATCGCCGCGCTCAAGGCTTTCTTCGGCCAAGCGTTTGCGGTTGGCCGGGGTATCGGCCATATCCAGCTCGCGTGCGGCCTTGCGCTTGTGGCGATCCGGGTCGATTTGGTCGCGCACGCCCTTGATGACCTGCCGGCCTTGGCGGGTGTGGCGCATGCCCGGCAGCATTTCGGCAAAGAAATAAATCGCGACCCCAAGGAAGGAGCCGATCAGGATGATGAAGATCCAATACAGCGGCCGCCCAGTGCGCACCACATGCACCGCGCAGGTGATTTGCAACAGCAGCGAGATCAGGATGATGGGCGACATCGGCGGCTGGCCTCAGGCGTAAGCGCCGTAGCCGCGCAGGCGTTGGTAGCGGCGCTCCAGCAATTCATCGACCGGCAGCGATTGCAGATCGGCCAATTGGTTGAGGATCACCGCCTTCAGCCGCTTGCCCATCTGGCGCGGGTTGCGATGCGCGCCGCCAATCGGTTCGCGCACCAGTTTATCGACCAAGCCGAGTTGCTTCAGCCGCTTGGCGGTGATGCCCATTTGCTCGGCGGCATCCTTGGCCTTGGCCGCATCCTTCCACAAAATCGAGGCGCAGCCTTCCGGCGAAATCACCGAATAGGTACCGTATTCAAGGATATTGGTGACATCACCCACGCCGATGGCGAGCGCGCCGCCGCTGCCGCCTTCGCCGATCACATTGCAGATGATCGGCACGGGCAATTCGGCCATTTCCAGCAGGTTGCGGGCGATGGCCTCGGATTGGCCGCGTTCTTCCGCGCCGATGCCGGGGTAGGCGCCGGGGGTATCGATAAAGGTGATGATCGGCAGGCCGAAACGCTCGGCCATCTTCATCAGCCGCAGCGCCTTGCGGTAACCTTCCGGGCGCGGCATACCAAAATTGCGGCGCACCTTGGTCTTGGTATCGCGGCCTTTTTGATGGCCAAGAATCATCACGCTCTGGCCCGCGATGCGGCCCAAGCCACCGACGATGGCCGGGTCATCGGCATAGGCGCGGTCGCCGGCGAGCTCTTGGAACTCGCTGGTCATCAGCTTGATGTAATCGTTGGTGTAGGGGCGCAGCGGGTGGCGCGCCATCTGCGAGACCTGCCACGGGGTGAGATCGCGGAAGATCACCGCCGTGCGCTGGCGCAGCTTGTTCTGCAGCGCGTGAACTTCTTCATCGATATTGACCGCCGGCCCATCGCTGGCTTGGCGCAGCTCCTGGATTTTTGCTTCCAGATCGGCGATGGGTTGCTCGAAATCGAGGTAATTCGGGTTCATTGGGCAAGCCGTACAAGTTGACGGGCGATTTTAACGGATAGGGCAGGCGTTACCGTACTTATGCGTTAACAGCGTATGGTGGGCGGCGGCCGGGCCGGCCGCGTGATGCGGGCGTGGCCGCGTGGCAGGCCATTGCGGCTACGGCCGGCGATGTGCTCAGCGGCCCGATCAACGCTGCAATCAAGCGCGATCAATCCGGGTCGGCCGTGCTCGCCGCCAGCCGTTGCTGCACATCGGCGCGCATACGGTCGATTTCCGTGCTGGCCAGTTGGCGTTGGGCCATGCCTTCGCGATGGATCTGGCGCACTTCTTCCACGGTCTGGATCAGCTTGTCGTTGACGATGCGCAGGGTTTCGATATCCAGCACGCCGCGCTGGTTGGCGCGCGCGGTATCGACCGATGTCTGGTGCATCAGCTCGGCATTGCGGCGCATCAGCTCATTGCTGGCATCGTCGATGGCATCGGCCAGTTGCACCGCGCTTTTTTGGTCGGCCAGCGAGAGTTGGATGGCGAACTGGTTGCGCCACATCGGCAGGGTGATGTCGCGCACGGCGCTGAATTTTTCGATCAACTGGATCGCGTTGGCTTGAATCAGCCGGATCATCGGCAGGGTTTGCTCGGTGGCGTGCTGCAAGAGGTGCAAATCGCCGACGCGCTTATCCAGCACGCGCAGCGCGGTATCCACCTCACCTCGGCGTATCCGTGATTGCGGATCATCCAAGCCGTGCAGTGCGTCCAGCTCATTGCGCAGCTCGGCCAGACGCTGACGCCCGGCGGCGACATGGATGCCCAGTTCGCGGTGTTCCTCGCGCACGATCGCGTGCATCTGGTCGTATTCGCGCACGCGCTCGGATTGCCGCGCTTGGGTTTGGCCGACATCGCGCATCAACTGGTCGATCTGGCTGTTGGTGCTGCTGTATTTCTGGATCAGCTCATCGCGGCCGGCCTTCATCTTGTCGATCAACGGCCCGATGATCGGCACTTTCGAGCGGTTGGCGAAGGCATCCAGACTCAGGCTGCGGGCGATCTTGACCACCTCGCCCAGTTTGTCGCCAGAAGCATCCAGATCGGTATTGCGCACCTTATCCAGCAAACGGGTGGAGAAGCCGGTGCTCTTGCTGGCTGCCTCGCCGCCATAACGGTGCAGGTTGGTGGGGCTGATATCGGCCAGCGGTTTGGCCGCCTCGCTGATGCGCGGCAGGTCGGCGTCGGTCAGGCCAAGTGCTTTCAGCGTTTCGCTATCCGGCACGCGGGTGAGATCATGGCCCTGCGTCATATGAGGCTCCTATTGAGGGGGTGGAATGCCGGCGTTTTAGCGCGTCGAGCGACTGCAATGCGCTACTGGCTTTGGCATAACTACCGTGGTTCATGTGGATGGCATCCACAATGCCGGTTTGCGCCAGCATCGGCAACAGGCCGGCGCGAACATCGCGAAGGCGGTGGCCAACCTGTGCGGCTTGAATGCCGAGGGTGAGCGATTGCGTCGATGCGATATCGAACAGCGCGGCCATCTGTTGCAGGCGCTGATGCAAGCCTTGGTCGATACTGTTTTCGGGGGCGGCATTGAGTTGCCTGAGTGTCTCGGCAAGTTCCGATTGCATGTCGTGGACATGCAGGGCAACATCCGTGATCGCGGCATCATAGGCGGCGTATTCGGCATCAAGTTCATCGCTGCGGTGGATCAACAGCGGGCCTTGTGTACGCAGCAATTCGGCCTCGGCCTGCACGTCGATATCGCGGCCCAACAGCCGGCCCAGCCAACCCACGCGCTTGCGTATCGCCATCGTATCGGCGGCGATGAAGGCCAGATGGATATCGTCGAGCAAATCGATGATGCGTGCGGTTGGGGCCTCGCGCTGCACAAACGTGGCGAACCCCGCCTGCGCCTGCCGCGCGCGCTCAAGCAGCTGTTCGATGGCCTCGGGCGTCATGTCGATTCCGGGTTATCCGGTGTGCGGCGGCGGCGATGGAAATCGACCTGATCCAACTCGCGGTCTAGTTTTTCCAAGGCCGGGTTTTTCGGCGGACGTTTCGGTTTGCCTTCGTTTTGTGCGGCTGCCGGTGCGCTGCGCGGGGCAGACAAGCCTTCGCGTAGGGCATCGGCCAGATGCAGTAGCGCCTCGTTGAGATGCGCTTGCCGGCTTTGCGCATCGGCGACGCTCGCCAGCAGCGGCGCGATGCTTTCGCCAAGCGTCGACGGCAAGGCGGCGAGTTGTTGATCGCTATCGGCATCACGCGCACCGATGGCCTGCAGGCTGGCGAGGATTTGATCCCACGGCGCGCTGTTGGATGCGTTATCGCCTGCCGGCTGCAACTGCTGCAGGCCGCTGGCGATATCCACCAATTGCGCCACCACGCGGCCACCGACATCGGCATCATCGGCACCCATCGCTTTATTGCGCAGGAAATCGGCCTTGATTTGCGTCCAGCGTGCGGTTTGTTCGGGCGTTAGGGTGCCGCGCAATTCGCCCAGCTTCAGCAGGTTTTCTTCGGCGCCGGTGGTCAGCAATTGCGATTCGCCAAGGTAGTGGTCGGAGACCAATTGCTCAAGTTCGGCGGTGTTCATCACCGGGGCGATTTTCTCCGCTAGCTTGTTCATATTGCGGTAGCTGCCTTGCAGCTTGAACGGCGGCTCGATGCGGTATTTATCGGCCTGCGCGGCGCTGGCGATGTAGTGCTGGTTAACCCGGTAAATCACCTGCCGCACGGCGATGAGTTTTTCCAGCGTGCTGACAATCTCGTTGATTTCGGCGCTGCTATAGGCATGGCTCAAGCCGCTGGTCGAGACATCCTTGCCTTGGGCTTTATCGACCAGCACATACAGATCATTCATATCGCGGGTGGCCAGCGGCGCCAACACCGGGTTGGAGGTCAGGCTGTTTTCGATATAGCTCAGCACAAAGGCGTCTTCCATCCCGCCCAGCACATCGCCTAAGTTGTAGATGTCGGCGCGGTTGGCCAGCATGTCGGGGATGCGGAACACCTCGCCGGATTCGGTATACGGGTTGCCGGCCATCACCACCGCAAACTTGCGCCCGCGCATGTCATAGGTCTTGGTGCGGCCCTGCCAGACGCCCTCGATGCGCCGCGTGCCATCGGTGAGCGAGATGAATTTCTGCAAAAACTCCGGGTGGGTGTGCTGGATGTCATCGACATACAGCATCACGTTATTGCCCATTTCAAGCGCCAAATTGAGCTTTTGCAGTTCTTGCCGCGAGGTGGCATCCGGCGCTTGTGCCGGGTCGAGCGATCGCACTTCATGGCCGAGCGCCGGGCCATTGATTTTCATAAACACCAAGCCAAGGCGGTTGGCGACATATTCCATCAAGGTGGTCTTGCCGTAGCCCGGGGGCGAAATCAGCATCAGCAAGCCCATCAAATCGCTGCGCTTGGATTCGCCGGCGGTGCCCATTTGCTTGGCGAGGTTATCGCCGATGATCGGCAGATAGATATCGTTGATTAGCTTGTTGCGCACAAACGAGGTCAGCGGCCGGGCCTGATATTCGGATAGGCGCAGCGCATCGCGCTGCTGGCCGATCACCTCGTGGCGCAGCTTTTGGTAGCGATGGAAGGCCGGCACGAAGTGGCTGCGATGGTGATCAAGACGCTGGCGGAATTCGTCGATCGATAGATGCAGGCGGCCGCCATCGATACGCGGGTGCTCGCCGAGCAGGCCATCGATATCAGCCTCCAGCGCGGTATCGTGGATGCGATGCGGCAGGCTCTCGCCAATCAGTTCCAAGGCGGCGGCCTCGCTGGCGAAGCGGGCCAACGCGGCGTGTGCCTCTTGCGTGCTGAGTGCGCGCATCCAGTGCAGGGCCAGTTGCCAGCGTTCACCGGTATCGGCATGGCCCAGCGATTGGCGGAAGCCAGCCAGCGAACCGGCGTTATCCAGTTGCGCGATCAGCGCCTGCTGCAATTGCTCGGCCTGGCGGCTGAAACCCAGATGGCTATCGTCATCGGCCAACTCATCGGCCAGCCATGCGGCGGCGGCTTCGGCATCGCCCGGTTGGTGGGCGATATCGGCGGCAGCAAGAAAGTGGGCGATTTCTTCACCAAGGCGAAGCCGGGCCTGCGTATGCGCTTCGGCGCTGCCAAACAAAGCACGCATCGATTGCGCATTGGCCAGGCGCTCGCGCCAAGCGGCCTGCGCTTCACTGGCCTGTTGCCAAAACAGCGCCGCCAAGGCCCGTGCCTCGGGCGGATGGATCAGCGCGCCCGCGCCGCGCAGCAAGGGCAGCAGGCTGGCGAGGATGCGCTCGGCATCGTGATCGTGGATGCCTTTTTCGTAGCCTTCGCGATAGCGTGGCGCGGCGAATTCGCGCACCAAGGCGGCGAGTTTTTCCGGGTCGGCGGCGGCTTGTTGCAGGCGTTGTTGATCCAGCCCATCACGGCGATGGGCGGCGGCATCGATGATTTGCGCGGCCAGATACTCGCCGCGATACACCTCGGGCGATTCCGAATCCAGCGTGACCTGCCAGAACGGGCGCAGCGCATCCAATGCGCCATCGGCCAGCGGCTGCATGTAATCGGTGCCGGTTAGATGCACGGCCAGATGATCGCCGCGTGGCAGCAGGGTCAGATCCAGCGGCTGGGTGTTGACGTTGAAACGATGGCGGCCCATGCGGATGACATTGCCGCCATCCTCGAACAATTCGCTGCGATCGCGCAGCACGCGCACCGATTGGTCACGGGTGGATTTAAGCCGCGCTTCGACATCATCGGCCTTGACCGTATCCTTCAGCTCGCGCAGGCGCTCGGAGAGTTCGCGCAGCTTGAGCACCAGCGGGTCGCCGGCGAAGAAGGCATTGAGTTCATCCGGGTGGTTGAAGCGTTCGGTGCGCTTGGCTAAACCATCAAGGATGCGATTGGCGGCATCCAATACCGATTGCGCCTTGCGTTGACGGTCATCAAGCAAGGCCTGTTTGTGCGCCTCGAAGGTTTCCAGCAATTCCTCGCGCTTGGCGAGGATATCGCTCAGGAATTGCTCGTGCTCGCCAAACTGGCCTTCCAGTTCTTCCAGCTGCACCAAGAGCCGCGAGAGTTGCTCCTCGGCGCGTTCGGGCGTGTTGGCCATGCCCAGCGCGCTGGTGATCGATTGGCCAAACAGGGCGAATTGCGCGCCAAACTGCGCCACCGCCTCGGCCGAACCCAGCGATCGGCGTTTTTGCTCGGCGCGCGCACGGGCTTGATTGAGCCGCGCATACAGGCCGGATATTGCCTCAACCACCCGCGTGCGCTGGGTGGCGTCATCGACGCTAAGCGTCGCCATCAGCTCGGAGAGCATGTCGAGATCGGCCGACATCGCGCCCATCGCCTGCACGTTCTCGCCCAGCGCGCGGGCGGTTTCGGCTTTTTGCGCGGCCTGATCCAGCTGTTGCAGGCGCTCGCTGAAGGGCAATAGCGCCTTGTCGCCGGCCAGAAATTCGCCCGTCGCGCTGCCGATCCGCGCATGTGCTTCTTGCAACGCGCCGGCCATGTCGTCGATGGCCGCGACATCGATATAGCGGTATTCGCGGATGGTCAGCAGGTGGCCGCGCTGGCGGGTGATGGCGTTCAACGCCTCGACGAATTCTTCGATCAGGCTCCACGAATCCGGCTGCATGCGGCCAAGCAGGCGGCGTTGTTCGGCGCGTGCCTCGCTCATCGCGCGATCGGACTGGGCGCGGATCGATTCGACCTTCTCAAACTCATCCAGCACCGATTCGCCCGTCGCGCTGATCTCGCGCAGCAGGCTGGCGAGCCCGTGGCTGCTGGCATCATCGATCCAGTGATGCAGATCAAACAGGCGGCGGGTTTGCTCGGTCAGCAACAGATAGCGTTGCGATGAGACATCCGGGCTATCGATGGCGCGGGCCAAGTCATACAAATTGGAGATGCCGCGCACCAGTTCGGCATTGCCCAAGCGCCCCATGAAGCTATTGCCCGGCGGCTTGGCGGCGGCGTACTCATCGCTGGCGAATGGCGTCTGCCAGACCTGCATCTGGTGCACGCGGGTCGGGTCGTTGGTCTCGGCATTGAACAGCACCATGCGGCCATCGGGCAGGCGGGCATAGCCGTGCGCGAACACCGGGTTTTGCAGCGCGCGCTGGATCATGTTGTAAACAAACAACGCAGCCAAGCCGTGCTCGCGTTCGTAGAACACGTACATCACATCCTCGCCATTGGGCGAGCGGATGGTGCGTTTGAACTGCATGCCCTGCATGGTGGCATCGAACGATTTGTGATCGCCGTTTTGCAGGTAATAACCGCCGGGAAAGATGATGCCGTGGTCTTCCGGCAACTGTACGCAGGCCTGCACGATGGCATCGATGCGCACCACCTTGCGGGTCAAGGTGTTGTAAACCAGCCCGCGCCATTCGGTTTCGCGATACGGCAGGATTTTCAGCAGGATCAGCGAGCCGACCTTGGCGAATTCGATGCGGGCATCGTCAATCGATTGGGTGGCATCCTCCACCGCCTCGGCATAGATGCCGCTGCCAGTCTCGGTGTTGTTCTCCACCTTGATGGTCAAATCACCGCCGGTGGTATCGACAAACAGCGTGTCGAGGATATTCAGATGCGGGAAGCGGCCACTCACCTCCAGCTCGCGGCCGGCGCGCTGCCATTCAAAATCGAACGGCGCGGGCATCGCCATATCGCGCTCACCGCGCGCATCGATGTAGCTGACCTCGCCGCTGGTGGCAATCGACCAACGGAACACCCGCATATCCGTGCTTTTTTCGCCGATCTGGAACGCCGCCAGCAGCTTGCTGTCGCGCACCACCAGCTGCAGCAGGCGGGCGTGTTTGTAATAGGCGTAGAGCTCGTCGAAATCGCGCACGAAGGCGGCATCGGCAAGAAAGGTGCCGGCAAAATCGACCGGCTCCACGTCATAGCCTTCGGCGGTTTCCACCAGCCGGTACAGGCCGAATACATCGTTGAGCGTGGTCTGGGTTTTCAGGCCCAAATAGACATTGAAGCCAAACAGCAGCAACTCGCCGACCTGCACGATATCGCGGCCGACACAGTTGTTTTCGCTGCGGATGCGGAAGCGACCAGCCAGCGCCATCTGGCTATCGCCAAACTCGGCAAGGCGCTGGTGGTTGAGCGTCTCGGCAGTTTGCCGCAGGCGCTGGCTCTGGGTTTCCAGGCGTTTCTTCAGCACCTCATAGGCACCGCCCTCGGCGACGGCGGCATCGATGCTCTGGTTCGCGCTGGCTTCGGTCATCGGGTGGCTCCGGGTCGTGCGTGATGATTGAGCCGCCTCCGCGCCGCTACATATCGCGTTTGCCGATGTGTAGCGGCCAGTGGCCTTGGCTCAGTGCGGGTCAGTCTTTGCGCGCCATCGCCAGCGGGGCGGCCTCGGCATCGTGTTTGACGCCGAGATAGCGTTGCATCAATTCCTGCACCAGCGGGCTCTTGGCGGCAAAGCCTTCCACCGATTTGCCCAGCGAGATCGCGCGCGAGAGCGAATCGAACATGCCGCCTTCGCCGCCGACCAAATCGATGCGCGCATTGCGCAGGGCAGTGGCGATGACTTCGGCGTTTTCGCGCGAGATTTCCTTGCCGGCTTCGATCTGCGCCAGTGCTTGTTCCAAGCTGGTTTGCAGCGCCATGCGGTATTCCTCGTGGCTGCGCGCCTCGTCGCTCATCTTGCCCATCGCATCAAACTTGGCGACCAAGCCATCGGCTTCCGCTGCCATCTTGCGGCCAATCGCGTGTGCTTCTGCCTCGCCCATCTTGCTGGTGCCGTCGGCCTCGGCGGCCATGCGTTCGGCCAGCACGCGGGCATCGGCATTGCCTTGCCGGTAGTTGGCCTCGGCCTTGGCTTCGATCACCCGCGCCTCAGCCGCACCGACTTTCTCGATCGCGGTGGCACCGGCTTCCTTCACCAATGCCTCGGCCAGCCCCGGTGCAGCACGCTCGGCCTTGACGCCCTCGGCCAGTGCCTTCTTGGCATCGGCTTGGCGGGTCGATGCATCAAACTCGGCCTGTGCCAGCGTGGTCATTTCCACTGCGCGGTGTTTGGCGGCGGTTTCCGCGGCCTCGGCGGCCTTGATTTCCTTGACCAGCGATTCTTGCGCGGCCGCTTCGGCTTCCAGCACGCGCACTTGCTTGGCGCGGTCGGCGGCCGAGACTTCGCGCACTTCGTTGATGCGTTCTTCTTCCAGCGCCACGGTCTTGTCGATGGCGACGCGCTCGCGGGTGATGTTGGCGACATCCATCACGCCCTGCTCGACCACCTTGTCGCGCTCGACTTCTTGCAGCTTGATCTCACGATCCGTGGTGACCGCTTCCATCTTGGTGGCGCGGGTCACGCGCTCGGCCTCGATGCCTACCGCACGGCGACGGTTTTGCTCGGCCACTTCCACTTGGCGCTGCAATTCCTGGTCGCGGATCTGGATGGCTTCTTCTGCTTCCAGCCGTGCCTGCTCGGCGATCAAACGCTGTTCTTCCTTGACCTTCTCGGTTTCGGCGCTTTCGCGGGCGCGGATGGTTTCCACCTCGCGTTGTTGGCGCGCCTCGGCTTCGGCCTGTTGACGCTCCAGCGCCAGTGTGGCTTCACGGGTTTCGACGTTTTTCTTGGTGATCGCCAGATGCTCGTTCTGCGCCAACTCGTTGGTGATGACGTTTTGCTTGGCGGTCAACTCGGTGATCTTGCGGATGCCCTCGGAATCGAGAATGTTGTGCGGATCAAGCAGGCTCTTCGGGGTTTGCTCCAGATAGTCGATGGCGACGTCTTCCAGCACATAGCCGTTGAGATCCTTGCCGATGACCTTGATGATCTCATCGCGGAATTGCTCGCGTTGTTCAAACAACTCGATGAAGTCGAACTTTTTGCCAACCGTCTTCAGCGCCTCGGAGAATTTGGCGTTGAACAATTCATCCACCGCATTGCGGTCGGACGCGCGATCCACCCCCACCGCCTTGGCCACCTTCAGCACATCCTCGGTGGTTTCGTTGACGCGCAGGTAATAGGCCACGGTGATATCGGCGCGCATATTGTCGCGGCAGATCAGGCCCTCTTTGCCACGGCGATCCACCTGCAGGGTGATCAGGCTGATCTTCATCACCTCGGCCTTGTACAGCACCGGGATGATCAGCGCACCCGTGAAATGCACCTTGGGCCGCGCACTCATATCGTTGACGATCAACGCGGTGCCTTGCTCAACCTTGAGATAAAACGCCTTGAAGATGACGATCAGGCCAAACACCAGAATCACCAGTGCGCCAAGCCCAATCGCGAAGGGGAGAATCATTTCCAGTGACATTGCGTGACTCCTTGGATGAGGGATGCGGCGCACCCGGTGAAACGGACGAGGTGGGTGGATTATCGGTTGAAGCGGGCTTCGGAAATCACCCGCCAGCTGTTGTCGGCATCGCGGTATTCAAGCAATACCACGCGATCACCGCGTTGGAACACATCGGGCGGATTGGCGCGCACCTGCAGGCGCAGGCCGGCACCGCCATCATCAAATTCGGCCATGCCATCCTTGTCATCCACCGATGGCGTGGTGACGATACCGACCCGGCCCAGCAGCGAGGCCGGTGCGGCCGGGCGCAGTTTGACGATCAGCTTGCGCAGCGGGCGCAGCACGGCCGAGCTGATCGCGACTGCCGGCAACAGCACGAGAATGGCGGTGGCGATGCCGGCAACCAGCCCGAACGGCGCGGGCAGATGCGGCAACAACAGCAAGTGCACGAAGTAGCTGGCAATCCAGCCGAAGAAGGCGACCAGCAACAACGCCAGCATCACCGGCACGCCACCTAAACCAAAGCGCGCCAACATACCGGTGGCCGCGGTGGAATCGGGCAGGTCGCCCTCGATCATGCCATCGGCAAAATCGATATCCAAAATGCCGGTGGCGGCCAGCAGCCAGTACACGATGCAGAACGCAAACAGCACGCTCCAGATCACGGTGGGGAAGCCGAGCGCGGTGTGCAAGAAGATATCCATTATTTTTCCCCGGTGGTCTTGCGGCTGGGTTTGCGCGCTTTTTTGCCCGTTGCTTGCGCGCT
>JAUNTK010000178.1 GCA_030538735.1 Pseudomonadota bacterium | reverse complement strand
TACCCCAGCGAAGGTCACGGCTTCTACAACGATGCCAACCGCCGCGAATACAGCCAAAAGCTGCTGGCATTTTTCGGCCGCCATATCGGTGATGGGCGTGCGGCCGATAAATAAGTTACGTGAGGGGCAGGACATGCGCGTCAGTGCGTGCTGACGGTAATATCGGCGGTCAGCCCTCTACTTCTGGAATCCGCCGATGAAGCTCCGCCACGCCATGCTCCCTCTCGCGCTTGCCTGTGCACTGCCGGCCATCGCCCAAGCCCAGCGTGGCTTCAGCGTCGAGGATATGGTCAAGCTTGATCGTTATTCCTCGCCGTTGTTGACGCCCGATGGCAAGACCGTGGTATATGCGAAACGCACGGTGGATGCCGATTTGAAGGCCAGCAGCGCGTTCTGGGCGACGACCGACGGCAAGGCGCGGCGGATCAGCCCGGAAGGTTGGAACGTCAATTCGCCCAGCCTCTCCGCCGATGGCAAGACGCTGTATTTCTTGTCAGCGAAGAGCGGCAGCGCACAGTTGTATTCGATGCCGCTGGCCGGCGGCGCGCCGAAGGCGGTGACCGCATTGGCGTTGGGTGTGGATGCCTACAAGCTTTCGCCCAAGGGTGATGCGGTCGCGCTGGCGCTGGCGGTGTATCCCGAGTGCAAGGCTGATCTCGCCTGCACAAAGGCGCGCAGCGAGGCGGCAAGCGCGCAGAAAACCAGCGGCGTGTTGTTCGATAGCCTGTTTGTGCGCCACTGGGATACGTGGAAGGACGGCCGCATGAATCGCGTGTTTGTCGCGCCGTTGGGTGGCGCGGCAGTAGCTTCGGCCAACTTGGTCAGCGGCGGCCTGCATGGCGATATCCCGGCCAAACCGTTTGGCGATCTATCCGATCTGGCGTGGTCGCCGGATGGCAAGCAGCTGGCGTTGAGCGTGCGTCTTGAAACGCCCGACCAGCCGTGGTCAACCAATTTCGATATCTATCTGGTCAACGCCGATGGCAGCGGCGCGCCGCGCAATCTCACCGCCAGCAACAAGGCATGGGATGGCGGCCCGGTGTTCAGCCCCGATGGCGGCAAGCTGTATTACTGGGCGATGCAGCGCCCGGGCTTCGAGGCCGACCGCCATGCGCTGACCGAGCTGAATCTGGCCAGCGGCGCGGTCCGGGAAGTCGCGCCCAACTGGGATCGCTCGATCGATGGCATCACCCTCTCGGCGGATGGCTTGACCGTCTACACCACCGCGCAGGACGTCGGCCAGCGGCCGTTGTTTGCCATCGATATCGCCAGCGGCAATGTGCGCAAACTGGCCGAGGGTGGCAGTATCGGTAGCTTTGATTTGGCCGGCGGGCAACTCGCCTTCGCCCGAAATAGTTTGCAATCCGGCGACCAGTTGTTTGTGATGCCGGCCAATGGCGGCAGCCCGCGTGCGCTGACGCCCTCGGCAGGCGAGCAACTGCAAGCGGTGCGCTTTGGTGATTACGAGCAATTCAACTTCAAGGGCTGGGGCGGCAACACCGTACACGCCTATGTGGTGAAGCCGTGGAATTATGTCGAAGGCCGCAAGTACCCGGTCGCCTTCCTGATCCATGGCGGCCCGCAGGGCAGCTTCGGCAATGGCTGGAGCTACCGCTGGAACCCGCAAACCTATGCCGGTCAGGGCTAT
>JAUNTK010000083.1 GCA_030538735.1 Pseudomonadota bacterium | reverse complement strand
GATGATGAACGCGGCGTCGATCAGGCCGGCGGTGATGAACATGCGCACCTGCAGGGCCGGGATCAGCTCCGGCTGACGGGCGGCGGATTCGAGGAACTTGCCGGCCATGATGGCCAGACCCAGACCGGCGCCGAGCGCGGCCAGACCGATCATGATGCCGACCGCCAGCGCGGTGAAGGACTGGACTTGGGCGAGGTTGGCAAGAGCTTCCATGGTGATCTCCAAACGGTTTTAGCGAAGTTGAAAGGGAACAGCGAAAGGGTGAAACGGTTGAATCAGTGGCCGTCGTCTTCGACGAGGCTCAAATAAACGATCGACAACATCATGAAGATGAAGGCTTGCAGCGGGATGACCAGCAAGTGGAACAGCATCCAGCCAAAGCCGAAGGCCGCGCCACCAAACATGCCCATGATGCCGGCACCGCCAAGCACCCAGATCAAGAGGAACACGATTTCGCCGCCGAACATGTTGCCGAACAGTCGCATCGCCAACGAGATCGGCTTCGACAGCCACTCGACGATGTTGAGGATGAGGTTGAACGGCACCATCCACTTGCCGAACGGATGGAACAAGAATTCTTTGGTCATGCCGCCAAAACCCTTGGCGCGCAGGGCGAACACGATCATCAGCAAGAACACCGTGATCGACATACCGAGCGTGGCATTGACATCGGCCGTCGGCACCGGCTTCCAGTAGTGGATGCCGGCCAACTCCAACGGCTTGGCGATGAAATCGGCCGGGATCATCTTGATCAGGTTCATCAAGAGGATCCAGAAGAAGATGGTGATCGCAATCGGGGTAACCAGCTTGGACTTACCGTGATAGGTGTCCTTGACCTGGTTGTGGACAAACTCCAGGCAGATTTCGACAAACGCCTGCCACTTGCCCGGCACGCCGGCAGTGGGCTTGCGCACGGCCAGCCAGAACATGCAGACGATCACCAACCCCATCAGCACGGCGGTGATGAAGGTATCCACATGCAGGGTCATGAAGTCACCCTCGCCGACACTCGCGGTGAGGTTCTTCAAGTGGTGCTGGATGTATTCGGTGGGCGTCAACGCGCCGCCTTGTTCGGGAGCCATCACTGGTTGGAATTCCTGACAGTTTTCATCGTTACAGACACCACATAGGCCACCAAAGCCGCAAGCACACCGATCAGCAGGGCCAGCGGCGGCAACTTCCAAACCGCGACCGCGCCAATCATCACCACCAGAAACACACCCCAGCGGATGACCACACCTGCAAACCAGCGCACCAGCACGACATTGGCCGGGGCAACGCCCTCGGTCAGTGCGATGCGCGCGGCCAGCAGGCTGCCCAACACGACCGCTACGCCCCCAACAAGGACGCCCAAACCGAAGCGCAGGCCACTGGGCGCCAACCATCCGGCGGCCACGGCAACCAACGCCACTGCCAACATCTGCCGCAAGGCGGCCTGCCTCACCATCCGCTTGGATCGGGCGACTGGATCGAACATGGGCTTTCCTGCGGTGCTGCTTCGGGCCAAACGGCCCTGCGAAGCCGCGAGAGTATAGCAGGCGTGAAAATCCAGAGACAAGTCAAGCGTGCATTCAGCTTTGCTGGCGGCGGGCCGGTTGGCCCGCCCTCGCCCGCACAACTCAACGCTTCTTGGGCATATACAAATCGGTAATCGTGCCCTCGTAGATCTCGGCGGCCATGCCAACTGATTCGGCCAGCGTCGGATGTGGATGGATGGTGTGGCCAATGTCGGCGGCCTCCGAGCCCATTTCGATGGCCAGGCCCAACTCAGAGATCAGCTCGCCCGCGTGTACGCCGACGATGCCTGCGCCGATGATGCGATCCGTGGCTTCGTCGAAGATCAATTTGGTCATGCCTTCGGTGCGGCTCAAGCCAATCGCGCGGCCCGAGGCGGCCCACGGGAATTTGGCCACGCCCACCTGCAAACCTTTTTCTTTCGCCTCGGTTTCGGTGACGCCCACCCAGGCGATTTCCGGGTCGGTATAGGCCACGCCCGGGATCACTCGCGCCACCCATTCCTTCTTCTCGCCGGCCGCCACTTCTGCCGCCAATTTGCCCTCGTGGGTCGCCTTGTGCGCCAGCATCGGCTGGCCCACCAAATCGCCGATGGCGAAGATATGCGGCACATTGGTGCGCATCTGGCTATCGACCGGGATCAAGCCGCGCTCACCCACTTTGACGCCCGCTTTTTCGGCATCCAATTTGCCACCATTGGCGCTGCGGCCAACCGCCACCAACACGCGGTCATACAGCTTGGTGTCGGGGATGCTCTCGCCTTCAAAGGTGCAAGTGATGCCGTTTTTCTGCGCACTGGCCTCGCTGACTTTGGTCTTCAGATGCACATTCACGCCCTGTGCTTTCAGCCGTGCGGCCAGTGGTTTGACCAGATCCGGGTCGGCGCCGGGGATCAACTGCGCGGCAAACTCCACCACGGTCACCTCGCTGCCCAGGCCGCGATACACGGTGGCCATCTCCAGCCCGATGATGCCGCCACCGACCACCAGCAGTTTCTTCGGCACCTCGGCCAGTTCCAGCGCATCGGTGGAATCCATCACGCGCGGGTCATCCCACGGGAAGCCCGGCAGCTTCACCGCCTGCGAGCCGGCCGCGATCACGCAATGAGCAAAGCGCAGCAGTTGAGTGCTGCCATCCGTTGCCTCGATCGACAACTCATTGGCCGAGACGAATTTCGCCACGCCGCGCACCGTGCGCACCTTGCGCTGGCGGGCCATGCCGGCCAGGCCCTTGGTGAGCTGGCCGACGACCTTTTCCTTGTAGGCGCGCAGCTTGTCGATATCGATCTTCGGCTTGGCAAAGCTGATGCCGAAATCCGCCGCGTGTGCCGCAGCATCCACCACTTCCGCCGCGTGCAGCAGCGCCTTGGAGGGGATGCAACCGACGTTCAAGCACACGCCACCCAGTCGTTCGTAACGCTCGATGATGACGGTATCCAAGCCCAGATCGGCGGCGCGAAACGCGGCGGTGTAGCCCCCAGGGCCAGCACCGATCACCACCATTTGGCATTCGATATCGGCCTGTTTGCCGGAGGCACTGGCGGCTTGCGGCGCATCCACTGCGGCCGCGGCCGGCGCGGGTTTTGCCGCTTGCGCCGATGCGGGTTTTTCATCTGTCGCGGGTGCCGGTTTGGCATCGCCGGTATTGGCCGCAGCGCCCTCGGCCTCGACCACCACGACCACATCACCCTCGGACAATTTATCGCCCAGCTTGACCTTCAATTCCTTGATGACGCCGGCCACGGTCGAAGGCACCTCCATCGTCGCCTTGTCCGATTCCAACGTGATCAAGCCTTGATCGACGCTGACCGTATCACCGGCCTTGACCAGCAATTCGATCACCGGCACATCGGCATCACCGCCGATATCGGGCACTTTCACTTCATGCTGGGCCATGCTTGTCTCTCCGTGGGGATTGTTCGTTTTCGGGGATGCCGCCATCGGTTTCGGCGGCGATTTCGCGCTCGGCATCGGCACGCGCATCATTGCGGCCGAGGCGTGCGCGTTCTTCGTCATCAAGCAGCACCGGCTCGGCATCTGGCAGATCATCGTGATGCGGGCCAAGGCCGGTCTTGTGCAGCAGCGCCAGCGCATCGCTGCCTTCCAAACCAAACAAGCTGCGCACGCGCAGGTCGCGTTGCGGGAAGGGGATCTCGATGCCGTAGTTTTTGAGCGCCGTATCCAGCTCCCACATATACGCGGCCTTGACCGCGACATTGCGGCGCGCGGCAGCCTCGGTCAGCCACACGGCAAGAATGTAATCGACCGAGTTTTGCCCAAAGTTGATCAGCCACACTTGCGGCGCCTTGGCACCTTCCATGCTGAGGGTGAACGGCACCTTCGATGCCGCTTCCAGCGCCGCCTTTTTCACCAGCTCCTTGTCCACGCCATAGGCCACACTAAACGGGACGCGGATGCGGCGGTTGCCGGTGCCATACGTCCAATTGGTGACCCGGCCACTGACAAACTCGGAGTTCGGCACCAGGATATCGATGTTGTCGTTGGTGGTGACGCGGGTCGAGCGGATATTGATCGCCTGCACCACGCCACGGGCATTGGCATCCAACTGGACAAAATCGCCGACCTTCAATGATCGATCAAACAGCAGGATCAAGCCGGAGACGAAGTTGTTGAAAATCTGCTGCAGGCCAAAGCCCAAGCCCACGCCCAGCGCACCGGCAAACACGGTGAACTTGCTCATCGGGATGCCGATGGCATCCAGCGCCCACATCACGCCAAGCGCCAGCAACACATAGTGGACGATGCGCGACACCGTGTAGATCGAGGCCGGGTTGGTCTTGGGGTTGCGCGCGCCGTAGCGGCGGATCGCGCCGCCGGCCAAGCGCGATGCAAACAGCACCGCGACCAGCACAAACAGCGCGCCAAGCACGCCGCCGATGGTCAATACATTGCCGCTGATTTCGATCAGCTTGAAACTCAAGAATGGCTCCAAGCCGCCCAATGCACGCTCGCCACCATCGCGCACCCGCTCGGCGGCGCGCTCGATCTGGTTGGCGGCATCAGGCTGCACGGGCGGCCTCAGCGGCTCACAGCAGCACGCGGCGCATATCGGCCAGCAATTGCGCCAGCGCAGCGGTGAAGCGCGCCGCCGCCGCGCCATCGATCACCCGATGGTCGTAGCTGAGCGAGAGCGGCAACAGCATCCGCGGGACGAATTCCTTGCCATTCCACACCGGCTGGATGCTGGATTTCGATACGCCCAAGATGGCGACTTCCGGCGCGTTGACGATCGGAGTAAACGCCGTCCCGCCGATGCCGCCCAGCGAAGAAATACTGAAACAACCGCCCTGCATATCAGCCGGGCCCAGCTTGCCATCACGCGCCTTCTTGGCCAGCGCCGAGGTTTCCTGCGCGATTTCGATCACGCCTTTTTGGTCGCAATCACGCACCACCGGCACCACTAAACCATTGGGCGTATCGGCGGCAAAACCGATGTGGAAGTATTTTTTTAGCGTCAGGTTTTCACCGGCCTCATCCAGCGAGGCGTTGAAATCCGGGTATTGCTTGAGCAGCGACACCACGGCCTTCATCAAGAAGGCGAGCATGGTGAGCTTGATGCCGACCTTCTCGTTTTCCTTATTGAGCTGGACGCGCAGGGCTTCGAGATCGGTGATGTCGGCGCTATCAAACTGGGTGACGTGCGGGATCATCGCCCAGTTGCGGGCAAGGTTGGCACCGGAAATCTTCTTGATGCGCGAAAGCGGCTTGACTTCGATCTCGCCAAACTTGCTGAAATCAATCTTCGGCCACGGCAGCAGATCAAGGCCGCCACCCGCACCACCAGCCACCGGGCGCACGCCGCCCTCCAGTGCCGATTTGACAAACTTCTGCACATCCTCGCGGGTGATGCGGCCCTTGTCGGCGCTGCCGGTGATCTGCATCAGATCGACACCCAATTCACGCGCAAACAGGCGCACCGCCGGGCTGGCGTAGGGCACCTTGCCCGGCATCACCGCATCGGCCTCGAAGCGCACGGCGGGGCGGCTGGCCGGTTCGGCATCGGCCAGATCGGCGGAGGCACCGCGCGCGCTGCGGCGGGCTTCGACTTCATCGATGCTGGCCTGGGTGAGCTGGTCCGGCTCGGCGGCGACTTCAACCGGCTCAACCTTGGCCCCGGTTTCGCTGCTGGCGACCGGCTTCGCATCGGCTTCCGGCTCGGCGCGCGGCGCGGCGGCCGTGGCATCGCCCACAGCATCGACCTCGATCAGCGCCACCAGCGCGCCCTCGGAGAGCGCATCGCCCAGCTTGACCTTCAGCTCCTTGACGATGCCGGCAAACGGCGAAGGCACTTCCATCGTCGCCTTGTCCGATTCCAGCGTGATCAGGCCCTGGTCTTTCTCGACCTTGTCGCCTGCCTTGATCAATACCTCGATCACCGGGACGTTTTCATCGCCGCCAATGTCGGGGACGCGTGCTTCCTTCAATTCAGCCATGACCGCTCCGGTGCTCTATCGTCAGGTGCCTATTGTGGCCGCAGGAAGGTGACGTTCACAAATACACGGGGGCGTACGGCAGCCATCCAAGGTATTTGATCCGGCCAAAAATCATTGATGGCGATGACAGGGCGCGCCTGAATAGGAGATGGACAGCGCCGACGCGAGGCAGGCGCCATTCATGGCGGTATTGGCAGGATGCCCTCGCCCACTCCAAGGGCATGGAACACAAACGGAGAACCTCATGAAATTTCGCACCTTGAACCTTGCCATTGCCGGTGCCCTGTTGATGTCGGCCCCAACCGCGTTTGCCCAGGATGGCGACAGCGCCGCCGACAAGCGCTTTTCCATCACGGCGGGCTACGCGCACATGAAGCCGCGTACCAATGCCTTCGATACACCGGAGACCGGCATCAAGGGCAGCGGCCTGCCGACCCTCTCGGCGGCTTGGTACGTCACCCCGAATATCGCGGTCGAAGCCTGGGGCGCGGCTGACAAGAGCACCCACAGGATCGGCGGTGGCAGCCGGGTCAAGGCACAACCGTATGCGCTCAGCGGCCAGTACCACTTCGGCCAGCCGGATCAGGTGATCCGCCCGTATGTCGGCTTGGGTTATTACCAGGCCAACATCAGCGACGAGCGTGATGGTGCCGGCAACCACTTCGGCATGACCACGCCGAAGGGCGCAATCGGCACCGTCGGCGCCGATTTCAACATCACCGATCGCGTTTTCACCCGCGCCGAGGCCCGTTACATGAAGGGCAAATCGGACGTGAAAGAAGCCGGTGTGAAGGTCGGTGAGGCCCGCCTTGACCCGTGGCTGGTCGGCGTTGGCGTCGGTGTGCGCTTCTGATCGCGCACCACGATCATTGCAGCAACTCGAGTGGGAAACGGGCCTTCGGGCCCGTTTTCTTTGTTTGATCAGCGCGCTGCAAACCGCCGCAACTGCGCCCGCAGCCACCAGCACCATGCAAACCAGTGCCCGATCAACAGCCCGCCCATGGCAAACAGGCTGGCCGGTTGCAGATACCACGCGCCATCACGGGTAGCGCCCTGCCAACCCGAACCATGCTCAAACAATTGCCAGATCGCCAGCACGATACGCAGCGCGATCAACAGCGTCATCGCCAATACGATCAGGGCATTCGGGGTGAGGTAATGGCCATCGCTCAACCGCTCGTGGCGGCTCAGCCGAAGATTGACCACCCCCAGCGCCAGCCCGGCGACAAAGCCCAGCGCCGCCATCGGCAGCGCGCCAGGCAACCAATGGCCCGACAACCAAGCCGAGGCGAAAAAAAGCAGTGCCGAGACCAGCACCAGCCACGCATTGAGGGCGTTCAACCACGGCCAGACCTTGCGCCGTTTTTTGCCCAATCGATACCGCTGCCACAGCGAAAACGGCATCAGCACGATGATCAGCAGCACACACAACAGCAGCCCCAGCGGGATCAGCAGCAGATGCATTTCGATCTAGCCTTATGGGTGTTCGCTGACATCATGCACACGTTCGCGATGCAGCAGGTACAGGCCGCTCACGACAATAATCGCCGCGCCAAACCACGTCATCGCACCCGGCAACACGCCCCAGAACATCAGGTCGATCATCACCGTCCAGACCAGCGCGGTGTATTCCAGCGGCGCGATCTGCGAGGCCTCACCCAAGCGGAACGCCTCGGTCAGCGCGACTTGCCCCAGCGCGCCAAACACGCCGACCAAAGCAATGATGCCGATATCGCTGAACTGGATCGCCACCCAATTGGGCCACGCCAGCGCACCGGCCCCGACGCCCATCAGCAGCAGCACCCAGACCACCATCGCCGGGGTGCTGTCGGTGCGGGTCAGGATGCGCACGGTGATCGCGCTGGCGGCATAGCAAAACGCCGCCAGCAGCACCGCCAAG
Source organism: Pseudomonadota bacterium (assembly GCA_030538735.1). Taxonomy (GTDB): domain Bacteria; phylum Pseudomonadota; class Gammaproteobacteria; order Xanthomonadales; family Xanthomonadaceae; genus Solilutibacter. The sequence continues at coordinate 5,125 of JAUNTK010000083.1, read as the reverse complement.
GCCGCCCACGAAACCGAGCCAACGCCGGGGCGCAGGATCACCAGCACGCCGATCAAGCCAATCACGATCGCCGCCCAGCGGCGCGGCCCGACTTTTTCGCCCAACAGCGGTACCGCCATTGCGGTTATCAGCATCGGCGCGACAAAGGTGATCGCGTAGGCACTTGATAGCGGCAGCCGCGCCAGCCCGTAGATGAAGCCGGTCATCATGCCGATGCCCAGTGCCGCGCGCAGCAAATGCAGCGGGATATTGACCGGCTTAAGCGAGGCCCAGCCGCGTGTCGCCACCGCCCACACCAACACGATGGGCAGCGATGACAGGCCGCGGATCGCGCCCACCTGCAACGCCGAGTAATGCGCGGCGAGTTGCTTCATCGAGGCATCCATGCCGGCAAACGCCAGCACCGCGCCCAACATCAACCAAAAAGCGCGCCGATGGTCAGTGGCAACGGTCATCAAAATGCAGGGCGTGGGCGCGACAGGCTACCACTGCGCACACATCCGATCATCGGCCGCGGGTTATCCTCAGCGTTTCCCCAAACGAGGACGAGGCCATGCCTTCCTTCGACATCGTCTCCGAAGTGGATAGCCACGAATTGACCAATGCGGTCGATCAGGCCAACCGCGAACTGACCACCCGTTTCGATTTCAAGGGCGTCGATGCCGGCTACGCGCTGGACGATGCCACCATCAGCCTGCACGCGCCCAGCGAGTTTCAACTGCAGCAGATGGGCGACATCCTGAAAGCGCGCTTGATCGCCCGCAAGATCGACCCACGCACCACCGAGGCCGGTGACATCGAAACCAATGTGGCCGGTGCGCGGCAGAAAATCACGGTAAAACAGGGCATCGAGCGCGAGTTGGCGAAGAAGATCCAGACCGAACTGAAAACCAGCAAGCTCAAAGTGGATAGCCAGATCAACGGCGACAAACTGCGCATCAACGGCAAGAAACGCGATGACCTGCAAGAAGCCATCGCCGTGCTGCGCAGCAAGGAATTCGAGCTGCCATTGCAGTTTGAGAACTTTCGCGATTGAGGCACGGAAGGGATGCCGGCGCCTTGCCCGCTTCCCGACGCGCCGTGAATATATCCATGTAGGCTCGTAAGCGGCATCCATGCCGCTTACGGTCGGTAATCGGGCAAGGCACCGACATCTAGCCAATTTGCGAGGCGCTTCAGCATGACCGACATCGACAAAACCCATGTAGAAGCCGACATCCGCCGCTGGCTGGAACGCGCGGTGATCGGCCTCAACCTGTGCCCGTTCGCCAAGAGTGTGTATGTGCGCAACCAGGTGCGGATCGTGATCAGCGATGCCAACAACGCCGACGATCTCAGCGCCGAGCTGGGCGAAGAAATGCTGCGCCTGCGCGATACCCCGCCCGAACAAATCGACACCACCTTGCTGGTGCTGACCGATGTGCTGCAGGATTTTCTCGACTACAACGATTACCTCGACGAGGCCGACGGCCTGCTGGGCGCGCTGCAACTCGATGGCGTGCTGCAGGTGGCCAGCTTCCATCCCAATTACCAGTTCGCCGATACCGATTACGACGCCCCCGGCAACAACACCAACCGTGCGCCGTGGCCGGTGCTGCACCTGCTGCGCGAAGACAGCATCGACCGCGCGGTGGAAGCCTACCCGGAACCCGATTCCATCATCGAACGCAATATCGCCGCGATGGACAAGCTAGGCAACGCCGGCTATCGCAAACTGCTGAGTGGCGATTGATCTTGATCGCAGGCGTGACCACGCGCATACCTGCACGCGCCGCCACACGCCCGATCAAGCGACGACGCCCGCTTCCTTCGCTGAGCGGTCAGCGTGATAGCTCGAACGCACCATCGGCCCGGAGGCGACATGGCTGAAGCCAATCGCGTAGCCAAATTCTTCCAGATGCTTGAACTCATCCGGCGTCCAATAACGCAGCAACGGGTGATGCGCCGCTGAGGGCTGCAAGTACTGGCCGATGGTGACCATATCGACATCGTGCGCACGCAGGTCGCGCAAGGTGGCCTCGACCTGCGCCATCGTTTCGCCCAAGCCCAGCATGATGCCGGATTTGGTCGGGATCTCCGGGTGCGCGGCCTTGAACTTGGCCAGCAAGGTCAGCGACCACTGGTAATCGGCCCCCGGGCGCACGTTCTTGTACAGATCGGGCACGGTTTCGATGTTGTGGTTGAACACATCCGGCGGGGCCACCGCCATGATCTCCAGCGCACGCTCCATGCGGCCCTTGCCACGGAAATCCGGGGTGAGGATTTCGATCTTGATGCCCGGCACCGCCGCGCGGGTTTCGCGGATGCAATCGACAAAATGCTGGGCACCGCCATCACGCAGATCATCACGGTCAACGCTGGTGATAACCACATATTTCAAGCGCATATCAGCGATGGTTTCGGCCAGCCGCATCGGCTCATCCACATCCAGCGGTTTGGGCCGGCCATGCGCGACATCGCAGAAACTGCAACGGCGGGTACAGACATCGCCCATGATCATGAACGTGGCAGTGCCGTGGCTGAAGCACTCGTGGATGTTCGGGCAAGACGCATCCTCGCAGACCGTCACCAAACGGTTGGCGCGCAGTTTCGATTTCAACTGCTGCACCGAATTGCCCGAGGGGATGCGCACGCGGATCCAGCTTGGCTTGCGCAGCACCGGCGCTTCATCAAACTGCACCGGCGAACGGCCGATCTTGTCACCGGCCAATTGCTTGGCACCGGGGGTCAGGCTGGCGGGGGCGTCGTCAACGACGGAAAGCGGGATGCTGCGCGGTTCGTTCATAGGGGGATTATCGCAGAGCAGGGGGATTGGGCGGCGTTTGGGGGGTGCTAGATCGCAAACTTTAGATGGCCGCGAACGTCATGGTTTGGATGCGGATGGGTTCACGGCATGTCCCGTGGGGCGCTTGGCACCGACGTATAGCGACCGACGTACTGAAGCAAAAAAGCCATCACCTCGATCCAGCTCTGCACCACACCGACGTATACCAACAGACGTAAAGAACCACCACTCCGATAACCCAGCCATCACGGCCCCGACATTCCGCACTTCAGCCCTTGCGCTGTTCTGCCAGCCCTGCCAAATCCGGTGCATCGGCCATTTCGGCATCCAACCCAAACTGCCGCGCCAATTCCGCCAGCAGCACCGGCTTGACTGCCGCCATCGAGCCGGGCCCGCCCAGGTCATTCATCGATACCACCTGCAGGCCGGCGTAGCCGCAGGGGTTGATGCGGCTAAACGGCTGCAGATCCATCGCGATATTGAATGCCAGCCCGTGGAAGCTGCAGCCGCGCCGCACCCGGATACCCAGCGCCGCCACCTTGGCCTCGCCGACATACACGCCGGGCGCACCTTCACGGCGCTGAGCAATGATGTTCCACTCGCCCAGCGTATCGATGATGGCCTGCTCGATCTTGCACACGTAATCGCGCACGCCGATCTTCAGCCGCTTCAAATCCAGCAGCGGGTAGACCACGATTTGGCCGGGGCCGTGATACGTCACCTGACCACCACGATCAACATGGATCACCGGGATATCGCCGGCCATCAGCACGTGCTCGGGCTTACCAGCTTGGCCCAACGTAAACACCGGGTCGTGCTCGACAAACCAGAACTCGTCGGGCGTAGCCGCATCGCGGGCATCGGTAAAGCCCTGCATCGCCCGCCAGACCGGCTCATACGCCTGCCGCCCAAGCTCACGCACCCGCACCCGGCGCGAAATAGATGCCGCCTCACCCGCACCCGCACATACCGATGCAGGCACAGACGCGCTTAGATCGTCCACTTCACTTCCGGGTGGGTACGCAGCGCCTCGTGGGCGGCATCGTACTGCTCGCGGTTATCGGCCTTGAAGCTCAATTTGACCTGCACGAATTTGCCGCCCGATGAATCACGTGTGGTGACCGTCTCGTGCAGCACCTGGATGCCGGCCTCGGACAGCAGGCGCGGGATATCGGTTTCAAGGCCGGCCCCTGCCGGGCCCATCGCTGAAAGCTCGAAGGTGCCGGGAAACTGGAAGCCGTGTTCGGGGTTGTCGGATTTGATTTCCATCGCTGCATTATGGGTGCGGCGGCCGGCAAACCCAAGTCGTGGCCACCATACGGGTTCGGCGGGTAGAGGCAGGCCCGACGAGGAATAGGCCCAGCAAAAAATCAGAAAATTCCTACCCCTTATTTCGGCCATTTGGGGTGCCATTGCACAGGGTGATCGGTGTAGGCTTGACGCGGGAATTCAACTGCAAACCAATGGCGCTCCGCATGATGCGGCTCGCCACCTCCTCCATTCCAAAACCCCTGCTCATGAGGACCCCGATGAACAGAACCACCTGCGTACTTGCCGCCGCGATTGCCGGCAGCCTGCTCCTGACCAGCCTGCCCGCCAATGCGCAACGCAAAAGCGCCCAAAAAACCCGTGCCGAAAAGACCCAGGAGCTCCCGGTCTGCAGCAAATCCCTCGGCACCATCACCGTGCTGGAGCCGGAAACCCGTTGGTGGAGTGATTACGGCCTGTCCTCACCCGAGGCGCTGATCAAGCTGTTCGTCAACCGCTCGAAGTGCTTCACCCTGGTTGATCGCGGCAAGGGCTTGAACGCGATGATGGGCGAGCGCGGCCTGGCCGCCAGTGGCGAGCTACGTGGCCGCTCCAATGTCGGCAAGGGCCAGATCCGCGCCGCCGACTATGCGCTGGTGCCCGACCTGATCAGCCGCAACTCCAACGCCGGCCGCACCAATATCGGCGCCGCGCTGGGCGGCCTGATCGGCGGCCGCTTGGGCCGTGCTGCCGGCGGCGTCAGCCTTGACCGCAAAACCGCCGACGTGTTGCTGACCGTGACCGATATGCGCTCGTCCGAGCAAGTCGCGATGGCCGAAGGGCATGCCACCAAAACCGACGTCGGCTTCAGCGGCAGCGGCTCGGCATGGTCGAGCAGCCTGCTGGCGGCCGGTGGTGCTGCGGTGTCCAGCTATTCCAATACCGAGATCGGCCAAGTCATCACACTGGCCTATATCGAGGCCTATACCGACCTGATCAAAGAGTTGGGCGGGCTGCCGGATAATGCTTCGGCCAGCAACGCACATCAAGCAGTGGAAGTGCAGAAGCCGGCGCGGCTGATGAAGGCTGCCG
>JAUNTK010000082.1 GCA_030538735.1 Pseudomonadota bacterium | reverse complement strand
ATATCCCTTCTCTTTGGTTACTTTCTCTTGGGTTAGCAAGAGAAAGTGACCCGCCCGACCTTGTGGCGGGCGGAAGCCCTTGATCTTCAAAACGGAAGACGAAAGAACCCACACACCTCAATCAGGCACAAGCCCCGGCATTTGCTCGCAGACTGCTATGTAAAGGATTGCCCATGCGAACAACCCATCTCTTTGGTTACTTTCTCGCAGGCTGCAAGAGAACGTGACCCGACCGACCTTGGGCGGGCGGAAGCCCTTGATCTTCAGAAAGTAAAAAAAGAACGAAAAAGAACCCATGTGCTTGTTACTTGCCGCAGCGAAATCGAGAGGCAGCCCCATCAGCCAACCAAAAAAACGGCCCCGGTTTGCCGGGGCCGCTCAATCAAACTGCGATGGGTGAGGTTTACTGTTTCGCCTTCATCATCGCGTCGCGGGTGGCGCGGAAGGCGCTGGATTCGCGCCAGTTGGGCCAGCTGCCGTCGTTGGCGATCACGTTGCCGACCTGATACAGCGCATACAAATCCTCGACGATGCCATCAAGCTTCCAGCTGGGGTCGTATTGGTCGGCGGGCTTGTGGTACATGCTGGCGCGGTAGTGTGCTTCGGCTGCATCGCCGGCAGCGATGCCGCCATCAAGCAGATCATTGCCGCCCTTGGCGTACAGCGCCGGGACGCCGGCCTTGGCGAAGTTGAAGTGATCGGAGCGGAAGTAGAAACCGTCTTCCGGTGTGGCTTCCGGGGTCAGTACGCGGCCTTGCGCGGTGGCCGCGGTGGCAAGCAGGTCTTCCAGTTCGGAATTGCCCATGCCGACGACGGTCATGTTCTTGGAGCGGCCGCCAACCGGCATTGCATCCATATTGATCACGGCCACGGTCTTGTCCATCGGCACCGCCGGGTGGGCCACGTAATACTTGGAGCCAAGCAGGCCGGATTCTTCCAGCGTCACCGCGAGGAAGATGATCGAACGCTTCGGTTTTGCGCCGGTCTTGGCGAAGGCTTCGGCGATTTCGATGATGCCGGCCACGCCGGTCGCGTTATCCACCGCACCGTTGTAGATTTGGTCGCCTTCACCTTCGTGCTTGCCGAGGTGATCCCAGTGCGCCATGTAGACGATGGCTTCGTCCGGCGTTTCCGTGCCGGGCAGGATGCCGACCACATTGCGCGAGGATTGCTCGCTGGTGGTGCTTTTCAGATCAACCGAGAGTTTGCCGTTGATCGGCATCGGCTTGAAGCCACGTTTGCCAGCGGCTGCACGCAGTTGCTCGATGTCGAGGCCGGCATCGGCGAACAGCGCCTTGGCTTGCTCGCCCGTGATCCAACCCTGCGCCGGCAAACGCGGTGCCGGGTCATCGCTGGCCTTCAAATCATGCTGCGGGCCGGACCAGCTGTTTTTCACCACGTCCCAACCGTAGGCGGCACCGGCATCGTCGTGGATGATGATCGCGGCCTTCGCGCCCTTGCGCGCGGCCTCTTCAAATTTGTAAGTCCAGCGACCGTAATAGGTCATCCGCTTGCCTTCAAACAGCGCCGGATCTTCCGAGCGGAAACCCGGATCGTTGACGAACATCACCACGGTCTTGTCCTTGACATCGATGCCGGCGTAATCGTTCCAGTTTTGTTCCGGCGCATCGATGCCATAGCCGACGAAGACCAACTCGCTGCCATCGATCTTGATTTCTTTCTCGCCCGTGCGGGTGCCGATCACCATGTCGCTGCCAAACTTCAGCGCGTGCGGTTTGCCATCGATTTCGATGTTCATCACCGTGGCCGGGTCGGCCTCGGTGACCACCATCGGCACGGTCTGGAACCAATCGCCGTTGATGCCCGGTTGCAGGCCGGCGCGCTCGAATTGCGCCTTGATGTAGTTGACCGATTTCTCGCCGCCCGGGGTGCCGGGACCACGGCCTTCAAATTCATCGGAAGCGAGGGTTTTCAATAGCTCGGTGTAATCGGCGACATTGATTTCCGGGCTGAACGTGTGCGTGCTGGCGGGCGCTTCAGCCGCGCTGGCGGCGGGCGAGGTTTCGGCGGGCTTGTCGCAGGCCGCGAGGGCGGCGGTGACGGCCAAGCCGAGCAATAAATGACGATGGCGCATCGGAACTCCGTGGGTGGACGAAGCCCCGATCATAGGCCGGCGGGCAGCGCGCTGCATCCGCTGGCGTTTGGTTGGGTTTAGTCGTTGGGCGGCGTCGGCGTATCGAAACGCTGCGCGGTGGCGCCGGTGATCGCGCCGGTTTTCGCGCTGCTGTGCACATACAGCTTGACCTCGCGCTCGAATACCAGCGGCCCGGCAACCACCGCATTGGGGCCGATGATGATGCGCGGCGGGCGCTGTTTGCCGCTGATGCCCATGAAGCTGCTGCCCTTGTTTTTCTCGATCTTCAACTTGCCGCCGACATACGAATCAATGCCGATGGTGATATTGCCGTTGACCGTTTCGATATCGCCCTCGACGCGGCTGGCGACCACGCCGATCGCGCCATTGACGGTTTCGATATCACCCTTGACCCGGCCGCCGCGGTCGACAAACACGCCGCCACTGACCGTTTCGATGCTGCCGGTTTCGCCATTGGCGGCGACCCGGATGCTGCCGTTCACCGTTTCAAGCGAGCCCGAGCGCACACCCTCGCCCAGTGTGATCGAACCATTCACGGCTTCCAGCGAACCAACCTGCGCACCTTTGCCGACCCGAATCGCGCCATTGACGGTCTCTGCCGAGCTGGTGCGCGCGTTCTCGCCAATGCTGATCGCGCCGTTGACGGTCTCCAGTTTGCCCGCCACTTGGCCGGCGCTGACCTCGATCGCGCCATTCACTTTGTCGATGTTCTGCTGGGCATAGGCCGGGCTCGCGGCCAGTAGCAGGGCGAGGCACAGCGGCTTCAGGGTGGGCATGGTGGGGCTCCGGTTCAATGCGCGGGGGCAGGTGCAGACTACAATTCCACATCGCCCGCCCGTCGGCATCTGCCTTTAGTCACTGGTTACAACGTCATGTCTGCCACATTTTTGCGCCCGAAACCTGTCGTTCTCCTGATTCTTGATGGCTGGGGCTATCGCGAAGACCCGACCGACAATGCGCTGGCGCAGGCGACAACGCCCAACTGGGATCGGCTCTGGGCTGGGCGCCCGCATACGTTGATCCATACCGAGGGCAAGCATGTCGGCCTGCCGGATGGGCAGATGGGCAATTCCGAAGTCGGTCACATGAATCTGGGCGCTGGCCGCATCGTTTATCAAGATTTGACCCGGGTTGATGCCGCGATCGAAAGTGGCGAATTTTTCACCAACACCGCGCTGGTTGCCGCTTGCGAAGCCGTCAAGCGCGATGGCGGCACCCTGCATGTGTTGGGCCTGCTCTCGCCCGGTGGCGTGCATAGCCACGAGGCGCATATCTTCGCCATGCTGCAACTGGCCAAGCGGCAGGGCGTGGCGCACGTCGCCGTGCATGTCTTTCTCGATGGCCGCGATACCCCGCCGCGCTCGGCCGAGGCCAGTCTGCGTGCCTTGCAGGCGTTGTGCGAGCAACTGGGCAATGCGCGCATCGCCAGCGTATCCGGGCGTTATTTCGCCATGGATCGTGACCAGCGCTGGCAGCGGCTTGAAGCCGCTTGGCAGGCGATGGTCGAGGCGCGCGGGATGCACGTTGCCGATAGCGCGATGGCGGCCTTGAACGCGGCGTATGCGCGTGGCGAAAACGATGAGTTTGTGCCGCCGACGGTGATCGGCACGGGCGCGAAAATCGTCGATGGCGATGCCGTGGTGTTCATGAATTTCCGCGCCGACCGCGCCCGCCAACTGGCCGCCGCTTTTGTGCAGCCTGATTTTGCTGGCTTTGTGGCACGCCGCCCGCAGCTATCGATGTTTGTCAGCCTGACCGAATACGACGCCAAGCTGCCCACCACGCTGGCCTATGCGCCGGATAACCTGCGCAACACCTTGGGCGAGGTGTTGGCCGCGCATGGCCTTAGCCAACTGCGCATCGCCGAAACCGAAAAATACGCCCACGTCACCTTCTTTTTCAGCGGCGGCCGCGAAGAACTGTATGCCGGCGAAGAGCGCATCCTGATCCCCAGCCCGAAGGTCGCCACCTACGATTTGCAGCCGGAAATGAGCTGCCCGGAACTCACCGAAAATCTGGTCGCGGCGATCCGCGCGCAGGCGTTTGATTGCATCATCTGCAATATCGCCAACCCCGATATGGTCGGCCACACCGGCGTGATGCAGGCGGCGATGCAGGCCGCCGAAGCGGTGGACAAGGCGCTGGGTGAGATCAGCGAAGCGGTGGAGGCGGTGGGCGGCGCGTTGTTGGTCACCGCCGATCACGGCAATCTGGAAATGATGCGCGATGCACAAACCGGGCAGGCGCATACCGCGCATACGGTGGGCCCGGTGCCGCTGGTGTATCTCGGTGAGCGTGCCGATGCCGTATTGCGCAGCGGCGGTGCCTTGCGCGATGTCGCACCGACGTTGCTTGATCTGCTCGGCATCGCCAAGCCGGTTGAAATGAGCGGGCGGAGCCTGTTGGCGGGATGAGCGGCGCGTTCGCCCGTGGCCTGATGATCGCGCTGGCGCTGACTGTGATGGTCGGCGCGGCCAGCGCACAGGATGCCGGCGAGACCGAGAAAAAACTGCGCGAGCTGCGCAACGAGCTGCGCCAGATCGGGCAGGAGCGGCGCAAGCTGGAAGGCGAGCGCGGCGATGCCAGCCGTGCCGTGCGCGAGGCCGATGAATCGGTGGGGGCCAGCACCCGTGCGTTGAACCAAACCAAGGCGGCGATTGCTGGCCAGCAGGCGCAACTCATCCAATTGCAGGCCGAGCGCGAAACCATGCAGCGCGATCTGGCTGGCCAGCGCGAAACCTTGGCGCGCTTGGTGCGGGCCGCCTACCTGACCGGCAGCGATGCGCCGCTGAAGGTGATGCTCTCGCAAGACCAGATCGCGCGCGGTAATCGTGATCTGGCCTATTACGGCGTGCTGCAACGTGACCGCGCCGCGCGCATCCGCGCGATCGGCACGCGGCTGGCTGAATTGGAACAGGTCGAAAACCAGATCACCGCCACCCGCACCCAACTGGCCGCCGCCCAACAGCGCCAGCAAAGCGAATTGGCCGATGTGGAAAAGCAGCGCCGCGAGCGCAGTGCGGCCTTGTCCAAAGTGGACGCGCAATATCAAGACAAGGCCAGCCGCGAAAAAGCGCTGGGCCGCGATGCACAGGCATTGGAGCGGGTGTTGGCGCAGTTGCGTGCCGCCGCTGCGCGTGCCGAACGCGAACGCCGCGCCGCCGCCGAACGTGCGCGCCGCGAAGAGGCCGCGCGGGCCAAGGCAGCGGCCAGCAGCAGCGGCGGGCGCAGCACAGGCCGCAGCCCATCCGCGCCGGCAACACGGGTGGTGGCGACGGCCGCACCGGTGGCGGTGGGTGGCGCGGGTTGGCCGTTGGCCGGCAGTCTGTTGGCTGGCTTTGGCGGCACCATGCCCGATGGCACTGCCAGCGCTGGCATGTTGATCGCGGCGGCCGCCGGTACCCCGGTGCGTGCGGTGGCTGATGGTCAAGTGGTGTTTGCCGAATGGATGAGCGGCTATGGCCTGCTGTGCATCGTCGATCACGGCAATGGCTACATGAGCCTGTATGCCCACAACGACGCGCTGATGAAAGAAGTCGGCAGCGGCGTAAAGCGCGGCGAAGCCGTGGGCAGCGTGGGTAGCTCGGGCGGGCAAGGCCGGCCAGCGTTGTATTTCGAGCTGCGTCGTGGCGGCAAGCCGGTCAACCCATCGGTGTGGTTGCGGCGCTGAGCGGGCCAATCGCGTTCAATCGTGCGTGGGCAGCCATCGGCTTCGCATTCAGCCGATTCGCGCATAATCACTTGCCTCAATCTGCTGCATGAAATCGCTGGAGCCCCGCATGCGTCTTCGTCCACTCGCCCTTGCCCTCGGCCTGCTGCTTGCCCTGCCATTGGCTGCGCAACAGGCTGATCCACCAGCGGACGACAGGCCGCAAACGCCATCGACGCCCGATATTGCTGCGGTCGATGACCCCGAGGGCAGCGAAAGCGCCAGCCAGCAAGTACCGCTGGCCGAGATTCGCCGTTTTGTCAGCGTCTACAACGCGATCCGCGAGGCCTATGTCGAGCCGGTCGAGGATCAACGCCTGATGCATGCCGCGCTGCGTGGTTTATTGCTTGATCTCGACCCGCACAGTGTGTATTTCGATGCCGAGGCCGCGCGCAGTTTTGATCAGGATGCAGCGGGCGCGTATGAAGGCGTCGGGCTGGAGTTGCAGCAACAGCCCGGCCCGATCCTGAAGGTGATTGCGCCGATGGAAGGCGGCCCGGCCGATCGCGCCGGCCTGCGCTCGGGTGACGTGATTACCGCGATTGATGGCAAGCCGATCAGCATCAATGACGGCAGCACCCCGCTGCGTGGAAAAGCCGGCAGCAGCGTGCGCCTGACCATCGAGCGTGCCGGGCGCGACAAACCCTTCGATGTCACCCTGGAACGTGAGCGCATCCAGATGCAAAGCGTGCGCAGCCGGATGCTGGAGCCGGGCTACGGCTATGTGCGCATCGCCAGTTTCCAGGCCGGTACTGGCGTGGATTTCAGCCAAGCGGTGGTCAGCTTGCAAAACGAATCGAAAGGCGGCTTGAAAGGCTTGCTGATCGACTTGCGCAGCAACCCCGGCGGCCTCTTGTCACCGGCGGTGAAGATTGCCGATGACCTGCTTGATAGCGGGGTGATCGTCAGCACCCGTGGCCGGTTGAAGGGCGGTGATATCACCAGCCGCGCCGCCGCTGGCGATATCTTGGGCGGCGTGCCGGTAGTGGTGCTGATCGATGCCGGCTCGGCCAGTGCATCCGAAGTTTTGGCCGGTGCGCTGCGCGATAACCAGCGCGCCCGCATTATCGGCAGCCGCAGCTTTGGCAAGGGCTCGGTGCAAACCGTATTGCCGCTGGATAATGGCGATGCGGTGAAGTTGACCACCGCACGTTATTACACGCCCAGTGGCCGCTCGATTCAGGGCGTCGGCATCACCCCGGATGTGATCCTGCATGCCGAATCCGGCGCTGGCCAACCCGCTGCCTACCGCGAGGCCGCGCTGCCCGGGCATTTGATTGGTGAGGAAGAAGGCGAGCCGATGGCCGGTGAGAATGCCGGCGAAGTGCTGGCTGGTGATGCACCGATCAATGACGCGCTGGCGGAGCTGAAATCACCCGGCAGTATCGCCAAGCGTGCTGCCGAAAAAGATGCCAAGCCGGCATCGAACCAACCCGCCGTCAATAGCGAAGACGCATCGAAAAAGCCCTGATCGCCCAGCGCGGGCTTAAGGCTGGCGCGGTGCCGGGAACGGCATCACCACCCGCGCCGGATCGCGGCTGTCCTGGATTTTCGAGGCGCCACGTTGCGCCACTTCTTCCACCCGCAGCACGTTGTGCATCGGCAGATGCAGGGCGCGAGTATCGCTGAATTCATCGCGCAGGCGCTCTTCCACCGGGTCGATCAGCACGCCTTGGCGTTGATCGAAATCCAGCTCGGCGATCTCGACGAAGCCCCATAGCTCGCTTGCGCGCACGCGGCGCGCATACACCGTGTAGAGCGTGTCCTGATGCTGGAAGGTGACGCGGAAAAACGGTTTCGACATCGCGCGATTATAGGCCGGTGATCAAAAACCGGCCTGCCGACGCATCCGTTTCTGTATCGCGTTGCGCGAGACCAGCGCATACAGGCCGCCAAAGCCAAAGCCAGCCAGATGCGCCACCCACGCCACCTGCCCGTAAGCCGGGCCGGCGTAGGCAAACAGCAGTTGCAGCAGTACCCACATGCCGATCAACAGCGCGGCCGGTGCATGCACAAACTCCAGAAACAGGCCAAGCGGCACCACCACGCCCAAACGCCCACGCGGGAACAGCGCCAGCCATGCGCCGAGCACTGCCGAGACCGCGCCGCTGGCACCGATCACCACATCATCGCCGCCCAGCGAGATCGCTGCCGCCAGATTGGCGACCGCACCGCCGGCTAGAAACAGCAGCGAAAAGCGCCGCGAGCCCATCATCCGCTCCGCCGGCAGGGCAAAAATCATCAAGAACACCATGTTGCCGATCAGGTGTGCCCAGTCGGCATGCAAAAACAACGCGGTGACTGGCTTTAGCCATTCTCGCCATTGGCTGTGATCCCACACGAGGGCGGGGTTGAAGGCGACCGTGCCCCATTCCAGCAGCCACGCGCGGCGCAACGGCTCGGGCAGGGTCTGCAGCCAGACAAACACGCCCAGCATCAACAGCGTCAGCAGGGGCGTGACCCAGCGGATTTTGAGATGGCGTCGGGGCGGGGTGGCGACGAACAAGACGAACTCCCCATTCAGGTATTAACCGTGCTGTTCCAGTCAGTTTACGCTGCAGTGCGAGATGTTAGCCCAAGGTTAATCCCGGTATAGTGCGGACGGTGCCGTATGCCGGACGCTCGGCAAGCACCCAGGTTTGCTGTGCTGGCCTGACAAAAATCCAATAATTTTTCCGTGTCACCAGGAGAGAGTTCATGCAACACGTTTCCAATCAGGCCCGTATGTCCGCCTTGGCGCTCGCCGTGATCGGCGTACTCGCCGTGGGCAGCGCCGCAGCTTCGGGTTTCCAGTTGCGCGAGACCAGCACCAAGGCGGGCGGTCGCGCCTATTCCGGCACCGCGGTTGCCAGCGGTGACACCGGTGTGGTCTCCACCAACCCGGCCGCAATGGTCAACAACGAAGGCATGGTGTTTCAGGCCGGCGTTGGCGTGATCGACCTCAAGGCCGATTTCACCGGCGGCGGCACCACCGCGCTTGGCACGGCGCTGACCGGCAACAACGGCGGCAATCCGGGCAGCGCGAAGGCCGTGCCGTCGATTGGCGTGATCGTGCCGCTCTCGGGCAGCTTCGAGGCCGTTACGTTGGGCGCCAGCATCACCGCGCCGTTTGGCTCGGGTACCGAGTGGAACAATGGCTGGGTTGGCCGCTACAACGCCACCGAAACCAAGGTCAAGACCGCCGACCTGACCCTGTCCGCCGCCTTCCAGATCACCCCGGCGTTCTCGGCCGGTATCGGCCTGATCTATGAGCGCGCCGAAGTGACCCTGGCCAAGGATATTCCGCTGGGCGTGATGCTGGCCGCCGGCCTGCAGAACCCGGCGCTGGCCGCCACCGCGGATGGCAGCGTCAGCGTCGAGGGTGGCCACAATGGTCTGGGTTGGGTTGCTGGCTTGCAGTTGCGCCCGAACGACAACTTCGCCATCGGCTACTCGCATCGCTCGGAAATCAAGCACGACTTCGCCGGCCATGCGACCTTCATCACCCCGGCCCAGTTCCAGGCCATGCAACCGGGCTTCGTGGCGATGGCCAGCAACCCGGCGGCACCGCTGACCGCAGCCCAGCGCGCCCAGCTGATGGTGCTCGGCCGTGGCTTCTCTGACACCGCAGGCAACGCGCGTCTGGTCACCCCGACCGTCGATACCCTGAGCGTGATGGTCGGCGTTGGCGAGCGCGTCAAGGTCTACGGCGAAGCCCAGCGCACCGGTTGGAGCTCGCTGCAACACGTGACGATCCAGTTCGACAACCCGTACCAGCCAACCTCGCGCGAGGACTTCCACTGGAAGGACACCATGTTCTACTCGATCGGTGCCGATTTCGCCCTCAACGATGCCTTCACCCTGCGTGCCGGTATCGCCAAGGATGAATCGCCGACCAACAACACCGACCGCACCCCGCGCCTGCCCGACAACGATCGCAATCTGTACTCGTTGGGCATGAGCTGGCAGGTGATGCCGAAGCTGTCGGTGGATGCCTCGTTCACCTACGTCAAGCTGAAGGATTCGACCAGCAACCTGCCGATCAACCCGAACCCGCCGGCCAGCCGCTACAACAGTTTTGTCGGCGAATACAGCGGCAAGGCCAATGTCTACGGCCTTGGTGTGACCTACAAGTTCTGATCTCGATCAGTCCGCGTTGCACAAAAAACCCCGCTGCAAGGCGGGGTTTTTTTGTGCCGTGACGATTGCGCCGCTTACCAGCGCAGGGGGCTTTTCGCCAGCCGCTGCGACAAGGCCACACGCAGGGCTTCGGCATCGTCGGGGCGCAAGTGCGCGATGTAGAGCGGCGCGAGCGCGTTGGCCCCGGCGGTATCCAGTAGCAGGCCGCGCATGCCGAACAGGCGATCCAGCGGCGAGCGGCTCAGTTGCAGGGTTTGCAGTTTGTCGATTTCGGCAAAGCGCCATTGCCGTGACCACCAGCCGCGCCGCACGGCCACCAATTCACCCTGCAAACGCCAGCCGGTGGATTGCGCCGCCTTCCATGCCAGAAAGCCCGACCACGGCAGCCACAGCAGGGCCAACCAACCCCAGTGGCCGAAGCGCCAAACCAGTGCGGCGGTGATGGCGGATGTAAAAACCCAATCGCCTAACCACAGCCGCAGCCACGCCAGCCGATGCAGCGGCCGCCAGTTATCCAGCGGCCATTCGGCGCGCGGCAGCAGGTGGCGGATCAGCGCATCGCAGGCAGCGGGCGTGGCGATGGGGGCTAGTTCGCTCAGGCCACGCTCGTGTTGTTGGCCGGCGATGCTGACCGCCGTATCAATCGATAATGCGCGCCGCTTGAACAGGCGATGCAGCACGCTTTCCTTCAGCAGCCACGCCTGGATGCGGCGCTTCGGCACACTGCTGCGCACCCGGCTCAACAGGCCACGGCTGACGGTCAAGCGGCGGCCGGCTTCGGTCAAGGCGAAGCCGTGATATTTGAGCAGCGAGGTGGTCACCGAGAGCAGACGCAGCGCGATGACAAACACGGCAAGCAGGGCCGCTACCGAGAGTGTGATATCCAGCCACCCAAACTGATGGCCTTCGACATAGCCCGCGCCAGATTGAATTGCGCGCTCGCCCAGATCGGCGAATAGATCGGTGGAAATCTGCGAGATCGCGGCAAACCCGGCGGCTACCAGCACGATGCCGCGATTGGAGATCAAGCCGTGGCGGATCACCTCGCCAGTGGGCAGCGTCAGCAGATCGTGGCTATCGTGGGCGGCCGCGTCGGCATCGCCCGCATCGCTGGTGATTATTTCACCACCGCGTTGGCGCACCAGTTTTTCCAGTGCCAGCGCCTTGTCCATGCGCAGCACGCGCATTTCTGCTTCGGGCTTTTGCCCGCCGGCCGATTCCAGCCGCACTTCGGCCACATTGAACAGCCGATGCAGCAGGTTTTGGTGCAGGGCGACGTTATGGATACGCGCATAGGTGATTTGGCGCAGCTCGCGCACCAGCAGGCCGCTGCGGATCTCGATGCGCTCATCAAGCAGGCGATAGCGATAGGTGAAGTATTGCCAGAGCGACATCAGCGCAAGCACGCCGACACCCAGCAGCGGCAGCAACTCATAACGCGATTCGGCGCGGCCACCGGCAAACAGCAGGATCAGGATCGGGAAGATGAACTGCTTGAGATAAAGCAAGGTGACAAACAGCCACGACCACGGATGCAGGCGATGTTCTTCGCCATCGGTTTTCAGCGGCGGGATTGGCGGCGGCGTGGCCGGGTTTGGCATGGGCGGCTCAGTCATCGTCGCCTTCCGGCTCAACCCGGCGCGCCAGTTCCGTGCGCAGGCTTTCGGCATCGCCATCATCCAGACACGGCAGGCTGAGTGCGTGGCCGCGAGTACCGGCGGTATGCACGATCAACGTGGCCAGCCCGCGGCTGCGTTCAAGCGGCCCGCGCTTGATATCCAGATGTTGCACGCGGCTGGCCGGCACATGGGTTTCGCTCTGCCAGAGCTTGCCGCTCTTCACCGCGAAGCCTTCATCGTCCAGCTTCCAGCGGTAATAGCCGTGGCGGCGGCCGCCCAGCCACGCACCAAACAATACACCGATCACGATGCCCGCCACTGGCCCGGCCCAGATCGGTTGATTGAAGGCGCTGGCCAACACGCCCAGCCCGATACCGGCCAACGTGCCGGTAATGCCAAACCCCACCGCATGGCTGAGGCGAAAGAGTATGCGCCCGCGTGTGGGCAAGGGCTGCCAGACATCGGGATGGACGGCGGAAAGTACGGCTTGGCTGGACATGGCGGTTGGCTGATGGTGTGGCTGGATTTTGCCTGATCGTGGCCGGAGAGGGGCTCAATAACAGTCCGGCCAATACGGGTTGCCCAGCGCGCTGCCTTCGGGCTGCTGCGACCAGCGTTTGTACGTCCATTGATACTGCGCCGGGTTGCGTCGCACGATGGCTTCGATACCGGCATTGAGCGCGGATGCCGATACCACGGCATCCTTATCGGCGATGCCGGGCGGCGCGGCTTCGACATGCAGGGTGAAGCGCGGGCCATCGCCTTGGCGCTCGCACCAGGCGTACAGCACCTCGGCCCCGGTGCGCTCGGCCAATCGCCCGATCAGGGTCATGGTTGAGGCCGGCACGGCAAAAAACGGGGCCCACACACCATCGCCCTGCTTGGGCTGTTGATCGGGCAGGATGCCGACCACGCCGCCGCCCTGCAGGCGCTTGAACAGCTGGCGGATACCGATGCCTTCGGCGCGGATTTGCTCGACCCGGCCATCATCGCCCTGCGCCTCGCGCACCCGACGCAGAAAGCCATCGACCAATTTCGATTCGGGCGGCGCATACAAAATCGCCAGCGGGGTTTTCATCGCCAGCCAGCGGTTGAGCAACTCCCAATTGCCATGATGCGGCGCGGCCACGATCAGCCCGCGCCCACTGGCGAGCGCGGCATCAAACAGCGCCACGCCCGGGCCTTCATCAATCAGGGCCAGGCTTTCGGCGGCGGGGCGGGTCCAGATGCGCAGGGTCTCGAAACCTTGCCGGCCGGTGCTGCGTAATGCGGCATCGCGCAGTGTGCTGCGTTCGGCGGCCGGCATATCGGGGTAGGCCAACTCCAGCCCACGCATCGCCACCCGGCTCTCGCGCCGGTTGCCGTTGCGCCAATAGGCCGCGAGGCGCTCGCCCAGCCAGCCCAACGCCGGCCACGGCAGGCGGCCAATCGCGTTGGCCAGCAGATAGAGCAAAAAAGCGCGCATCCGGCTAGTTTAGATGTTGCGCTTTACCCGTGGCTTTCGCCGCCCGCGCCCAGCCGCGAAACCCCCGCCCACTGCCAAGGAACCCCGATGCTCGCCCTGATCCAACGTGTGACCCGTGCCCAAGTGGATGTTGAAGGTGAAACCGTCGGCAAGATCGGCCCCGGCCTGCTGGCGCTGGTCTGCGCCGAGCTCGGCGATGACGATGCCGGGGTGGTGAAAATGGCGCAAAAACTGCTGGCCTA
>JAUNTK010000081.1 GCA_030538735.1 Pseudomonadota bacterium | reverse complement strand
TCGACGAGCGCCCGGAAGAAGTCACCGAAATGCAGCGCACCGTGCGCGGCGAGGTGATTTCCTCCACGTTCGACGAGCCGGCCGCGCGCCACGTGCAGGTCGCCGAAATGGTGATCGAGCGGGCCAAGCGCTTGGTCGAGCACAAGAAGGATGTGGTGATCCTGCTGGACTCCATCACCCGTCTGGCGCGCGCCTACAACAACGTGGTGCCGTCCTCCGGCAAGGTGCTGACCGGCGGCGTGGACGCCAACGCCATGCACCGGCCGAAGCGCTTCTTCGGCGCGGCCCGCAACGTGGAAGAAGGCGGCAGCCTGACCATCATCGCCACCGCGCTGGTGGATACCGGCAGCGCGATGGACAAGGTGATCTACGAAGAGTTCAAGGGCACCGGCAACTCGGAGGTGCATCTGGATCGCCGCATCACCGAGAAGCGCGTGTACCCGGCCATCGGTGTCAATCTATCCGGCACCCGCCGCGAGGATTTGCTGATCGAACCCGATCTGCTGCAGAAGATCTGGATCCTGCGCAAGCTGATCCACCCGATGGATGAAATCGCGGCGATGGAGTTCCTGCTCGACAAGATGAAGCAGACCAAATCCAACGACGAGTTCTTCGCCTCGATGCGGCGCTGAGCCTCATCTGCATCAAATCACAACGCCTCGGGAAACCGGGGCGTTTGTGTTGGTGCAGATCAGACCGGGTGCATCCGGCTGCGCAATGCGCTGCCATCGCGGTTTCCGCGACGTGTGCGCTCAAACCGCTTCGGTGGCGAGTAACACCACCCGGTTGCGGCCTTCGCGTTTGGCCCGGTACATCGCGGCATCAGCGCGCGACAACCAGCTGACATCATCATCGCCACGCTGCCAGGCACTGAGGCCGATCGATGCCGTCACCGGCACACCCTCGCAGCTCAGCTTGTTTTCGATCAGGCGGCGCAGCGCTTCCATCCGTTCGGTTATCGCGCTGTCGTTGCCGCCCGGCAGCACCAGGACGAACTCTTCGCCACCGATGCGATACACCGAATCCGTCCCGCGAAAATGCTGGGAAAGCAATTCGGCCAAGGCCCGCAATACGCCATCACCGCGATCATGGCCGTGGCGATCATTGATCTGCTTGAAATTATCGATATCAAGCAAGGCCAGTGTGTACTGGCCGCCCTCCACGCCCAGTTGCTTCAGGCATTTTCCGATGCGCCGGTTGAAGGCACGCCGATTCTGCAGGCCGGTGAGCACATCGTGCATCGCCAGACGTTCCAACTCGGCATGCTGGATATTGTTGCGCACGGTAAACGCCCAGGCGAACAACGCCGACATCATCGCGGTGATGAAATAGGAAATGCGCTGGATTGGCACCGCGAAGGCATCACTGACCATACCCGCGGCCACGATCAAGCCCAGCGACATCAGCAGTGAGCAGGTGGCCGAGCGCAGCAGCATGGCATTCACCAGCACGATGCCATAGACCCAGTAGACGCCGGCGGTGAAATCCAATGCCGCGACCAGAATCGTCGCCAGCGCGGCAGAGATCGACACGACCCAGCCCAGTGCCTCGCTCCAGCCCCGGCGCCAGATATACGCCATGCCGGCCAGCAACAGCACCACCATGGCGGAATCGATCGCCGCGATCAGGTATTCGCCACGCAGGCCGCGCCAAACGGCGATCGGCAGCAATGCGCTGATCCCGATTGCGCCCAGCCCGATCAGCAAGGCAAAACGAAAATCCGATTTCATCCGTGCGACGGACATCCTTTCCCCCTTCGGCGCCCCCCCATCGCGAGGCCGACTTATTCTGGCGGAAAACCGGGCTGCGTGCTTTTCAAGCCCGAGAGGCCGTATTCAATCGCCCCTGCGCTCGCGCAGCAGCCGCGCCATCGACAACGAACCCGGGTTGGCGGTGGCCGCAGGAAATTCTGCGGCGATATCGAGAAAACCGCGCATTTGGGCGATTTCACGCGGGCTGCGGTTGAGCTGATCGCGCTGGTTTGGATCGGCGCCCGCGCGCAGCAGGAAGCGCACCACATCTGCCAGCCCATGCAGCGCGGCCAGATGCATTGGCGCAAAACCGCGCTGATCGCGCGCCTGCAACCCGGCACCGACATCCAGTAGGCGCTCGCAGACAGCCAACAACAGGCGTTCATTGCGCGCCGGTGCATCCGGCTCGGCGCGCGCGCCCAACAGCAGCAGCAACGGCGTCACGCCTAGACGGGTTTGCGCATCGGGATCGGCACCGGCCAGCAGCAGGCCATCGAACAGGGCCAGCACTCGCGGCTGGTCATCGCTGGCAAAGGCGAACAACGCGGCACAGTGCAAAGCCTGCAGACCTTCTTCGTCGCTGGCGGCGATATCGGCACCGGCCACCAACAGGCGGGTGGTGATTTCCGGTGAGCCCAGCGCCGCCGCCAACATCAGCATGGTGGCACCGCCGGGCAGGCGCGCATCGACTGCGGCACCCGCTGCCAGCAGGCGTTCGACCACCTGTTGATGGCCACGACTGATCGCGGCAGAAAGCGCGCTGGCACCGCTATCGGCGACCAGATCAGGGTCGGCACCGGCCTGCAGCAATTGCTCGACCAACGCCAGATGGCCGCTACCGGCCGCGCGCAACAAGGCGCTGCACCCTTGTGCATCGCGTGAATCCACCGCAAAGCCCATCATCAGCAGGCGCTCGACCGCAGCCTGCCCGCCACTGGCGGCCGCATTCGGCAGATCGCTGCCTTGCAGCACCCGCCCCGGATGCGGCCAGCCGCGCCAATCCAGCCAATCCGCCGCCTCGCGCTGACCACAGGCCAAGGCGACGCCCATCGCGGTTTGGCCGTCGCTGGCCCGTTGCGCGGGCTGCGCACCGAACGTCAACAGCTGTTTGATAAGCGCCAGATTGCCCTGCCCGGCCGCCAGATGAAGCGGCGTCAGGCCGCGCGGATCGGCCTGATTGGGATTGCTGCCGCGTGCCAGCAGCTCGGCAATCAACTGCGGCCAAGCCAATCGGATTGCCAGTACAAGCGGGCTGTGGCCATTGGCCTCTGCGGCAAAGATGTCGGCACCGCGCGCGATCAATTCAAGCGCCAGCGGCTCGGCGCTTGCCGCGCCAAGGCGTGCATTGAGCGCGGCGGCAAGCAGGCGCGCCAACCCGCCACGCCCGGCTGGCGAAGCAGCGCTTGCCAGCAGCGTTTGCACGGCCTGACGCGATGCCTCGGCGGCGATGCGATCAAACAGGACGAACATCGCGGCATCGCCATCGATATTGCGCGCATCGGCTGTGGCCCCCAGCCGGATCAATAGCGCGATCTGCTCGGGGTGATCGGTGGCCGCTGCCAGCAAGGCGCGATCCAGCTCGCCGGGAGCCAGCAGTGGCAGCAACCGACGGGCGGCGTCGGCATCGCCGACGGCCAGCGCATCGGCCAGCTGTTGCGGCGGCAGTGCTTGCGGTATCGGCTCGGGGCCATCACCCAACGCCCCCGGCACCGGGTAATTGGGATCGATCGCGGCAACCAGATCCCAGCGCGATTGGGCAATGGCGATATCCAGCGCGCTGGCATCGCCGGCATCGCATTGATCGGTGGCGATGCCACGGGTACGCAGCCAATCAACCAGCGTTGGCGTGGCCCTGCCGCTGATCAGCATCAGCATCAACGCATTGCGCCCCTGCCCATCGCTGGTTTGCACATCGGCGCCGGCATCGAGCAGGCTGGCCATCACCTCGCCGTGGCCGCCGCGTGCCGCGAGCAGCCAAGCCGTGTTGCCATCGCCATCACGCTGGCCGATATCGGCACCCGCATCGATCAGGGTTTGCACGATCGCTAGATGACCGGCTTCAGCCGCCAGGTGCAGGGCGCTGTGACCGCTGCGATCAACGCCGTTGACATCCGCCTTGTGCCGCAGCAGCAGGCCTGCCCCGGCAGGATCATCGTCCTCGGTGGTGGCCGCAGCGATCAATACCGGCTGCCCGTTACGCGGCTGGATCGATGCGCCGCGCTCGATCAGAAATTTCGCCAGCCGCCAATTGCCGGCATGACAGGCGATCGCCAGCGGTGATTGGCCGCCGTGATCGAGCGCATCGATTTCGGCGCCGGCATCCAACAGCAAGGCGGCGACGCCGGGATCGGTACTGCGGGCGGCATGATGCAAAGGGCTGCGGCCATCGCCATCGCGCGCGCGCGGATCAGCACCGTTGGCGAGCAGGGTCATCACCGCTTCGGGCCGACCGTGCCAGCTGTCGCGGGTGGCGGCCAAGAGCGGCGTGAATTGCCCGGACATCGCATCCAGCGCCACGCCGCGTTCGATCAAGGCGCGCAGCAGGCGCAGATCAGGCAGCACTACCGCCAGTTGGGCCAGACTGCGTTGATCGCGATCCTGCGCCGGCGGCGCGGCATTGGCATCGGCACCATCGGCAAGCAAGGCCAAAGCGCGATCCACCTTGCCGGCACGGGCGGCGGCGTACAGCTGGGCCGGATCGGGCACGGGTTTGGCGATGATGGCCGGATCGTCGGCTGCGGATTCGACGGGCCGCGGCGGGCGGGCATCGACATCCTCTTGCTCGGCGGCCGGCAGCGGATCGGCGGCCTGATCCCAGAGCGACTCCAGCGTCAGCCGGTCGGCATTGCGCAGGTGCTGCTCCTGCCGTTCGGCCGCCGCCGGCTGCCGCGCCGGGCGGGTCAGCAACACCGGCAAAAGACCAAGCACAGCGGCCAGCCCACTCGCGGCCCAGCGTGCGGCACCTTCCAGCAAACCCGGCACCGACAGCGCCACCGGCAGCGCGAGGAGCAACGCCAATGGCACAGCCACGATCAAGCCACGCCATGCTGCCGGCTGGCTATCGATCAAGCGCCGCACGCCGGCCAAGTCATCTACAGCACCGGACAACAACTTTGGCCACAGCGCCCAACTACGCCAGACCGCCAGCAGCAGCAGACCCGCCGCCGCCGAACTGGCCACGGCCGCCAGCAAGCTGCCGCTGTGTGCCAACCGCCACAACGGCCAAGCCAACAGCACCACAGCCAACAACATGCCTGCCAAGAGCGGCTTGGCGACCAGCGGCAGGCGTTGCGCCCACGGCCGTGCCGCCGGGGCCAAGGCCAAAAGCAATACACCGGGTACCGCCACGGCGAGCGCAAACGGGCCGGCCACGCTCATCGCCAACTGCAACAGCAGCCCCGGCAGCGCCAGCCAGGCCAGACGTGGGGTGCGTGGATCAGGCATCCGTGCCCCAGTCTTCGCTCATCGGATCAACGGCGGCCGACGGCGGAAATTGCAGATGGAAACCGTGTGCCGTCAGATTTTCCATTACCTGCACCGGGTTCTCACGCGCCAGTTTGCGCGCCGGGCTCAGCGCCACCTCCAGCACGAATTGCAGCGGCCCAAGCTGGCTACGCAGCAGTTCAGGCAGGCGGCTGAAGTCACCGCGGGCAGCCAGATACACATAGCTGTCGGCGCGCTTTTGGCTTTTGTAAACGTAGGCAAGCATGGCCGGAAAAACAGGGTTCAAACAGTGATTGTGCGCGAAAGCGCCGACGAGGTGAACTGCCGCTATTGATGAACGTGTTGTTCAACCGGGCTGATTGGACGAAACCCGACCCACGCCATCGCGCCGCCTGCCGACCGTATTCACGGCTTCACATCGATAAGGTTACTGTTCAGCAACCTAGGGTCTCCCCGCTTTTTTGCATGGATATGCCGTGATGAAACGATTCCTAAAATGGTTGGCCGCATTGCTGGTGGTACTGGCGGTGGGCGGCGTGCTGTTCCTGTACTGGCCGCTGTGGCAGCGCAAGCCGCCGCCGCCGCAGAACGCCGAGCCGGTGGACGTGGTGTTGATCGGTGCCGGGATCATGAGCATGACCCTGGCCACCTATTTGCAGGAATTGGAGCCGGATTGGTCGCTGCATCTGTATGAGCGGCTGGATGGCGTCTCGCTGGAAAGCTCGGATGGCTGGAACAATGCCGGCACCGGCCACTCCGGGTTTGCCGAGCTCAACTACACCCCCGAGGGCAAGGATGGCAACATCGAAACCCCGCGCGCGGTGGCCATCGCCGAGCAATTCGAGATCGCCCGCCAGTTCTGGGCCTATCAGGTCGGCCAAGGGCGGATGCAGGCGCCAAACAGCTTCATCAACTCAACCCCGCACATGAGCTTTGTCTGGGGCGATGACAACATCGATTTCCTGCGCCGTCGCCAGGCTGCGCTGGTGACCAACCCGTTGTTTCACGGCATGCAGTTCTCCGATGACCCGGCGCAGATCGCGCAATGGGCACCGCTGATGATGCAGGGCCGCGATCCGGCGCAGCGCGTGGCCGCGACCTGGATGCCGCTGGGTACCGATGTCAATTTCGGCGTGATCACCCGCCAGCTCAACGCCGCGCTGCAACGCACGCCCAATTTCCATCTGCATTTGCAGCATGAAGTGCGCGGGCTGGATCGCAACAGCGATGGCACCTGGACGGTGACCTTCCGCAATCTGGCCGATGACAGCACGCATTCGATCAAGACCCGGCGGGTGTTCATCGGTGCCGGTGGTGCGGCGGTGCAGTTGTTGCAGCTCTCGGGCATTGCCGAGGCCGGTGATTTCGGCGGTTTCCCGGTGGGTGGGCAGTTCCTAGTCACCGAAAACCCCGAGCTGGCGGCGCGCCATGGCGTGAAAGCCTATGGCAAGGCCGAATCCGGCTCGCCGCCGATGTCGGTGCCGCATCTGGATGCGCGCAGGCTTGATGGCAAGGACGTGTTGTTGTTTGGCCCCTTCGCGGTGCAGAACACCCGCTTCCTGAAGACCGGCTCGCGGTTTGATTTGTTCTCCTCAGTCAATAACCACAATGTCACGGCGATGCTGCAAGTCGGCGCAAAAAACCGCGATCTGGTCGGCTATCTGATCCAACAGGGGCGGCTGACCGATCAGGATCGGATGCACGCCTTGCGCCAGTATTTCCCGGAAGCGCGTGATGAGGACTGGCATCTGGTCACTGCTGGCCAGCGTGTGCAGATCATCCGCCGCGACGCGGAAAAGGGCGGCGTACTGGAATTTGGTACCGAAATCGTCACCGATGCCGATGCCAGTTTGGCGGCGTTGCTGGGCGCATCGCCGGGTGCTTCGACTTCACCGAAGATCATGTTGGACGTGCTGGAGCGGATGTTCCCGGCACAGGTGATGACCACCTGGAACGCACGGCTCAAGGAAATCATCCCCTCCTACGGCCAGAAGCTCAACGACAGCCCGGCGTTGACCAACCAGATCCGCGGCATGACCAGCCGCGCGCTCAATCTGCCGTATCTGGAAGTGCCGCTGGCCGATGGCGAGGCACAGCCCGAGCAGGCGGATCAAACCCCGGTCGCCGAGACAGCGCCGGTGCATTGACGCGCTGGCGCTGTCCATCACATCGCACGATTACATCAGGGGCAGGCGACGATAGCCTGCCCCTGATTCGTTTGCTCGGCGGTTGCAGTGCGACTGACTGGCATTTGCCAGATCAGCCGTCAGCCGAAACCGGCCAAATCAAGCCGCATCGGTGCGGAAACAATCTGACCGCGGCACCGTATGCCGGCCGCGGCGGGTCTGATCCAAGAGAGCGATCAAGCCACACCCCGACCGGTGGGTGACGCTCAGCGGCGGACGTGCAATTGCACCTCGACCCGGCGGTTCGGGATCAGGCATTCAAGCAGGGCGGCCCGTGGCTTGACGCCATCACAGGCTTGAACCTGCTCGGCATCGCCCTTGTAACTGCTGTTGATCATGTCGGTGGCGATGCCGCGCGTCAGCAGCAATTGGCGCACGGTCTGTGCGCGTCGCGCGGACAGGCGCTGGTTGTAATCGGAACCACGCCCATCCAGCCGATCGGCATAGCCAACAAGCTCAACCTTGGTCAAGGTCAACCCTTCCTCGCCGATCCGGGCCAATTCCCGATCCAGGCTTTGCAGCGAGTGCGCGCGGATATCGCGCGGGCCGTCGCGGTCGAATTCAAACAGCACGTTGGCGGTCAATACGGTATCGACGGGCAAGGCCACCGGGGCCGGCCCGCATTGACGGGCCAGTGCCTCGGCATCGCTGACCCAATCCTCGGCGATCTGGATATAGGGCTTGGCGTGGCGCCATTGCTGCTGGTTGAATTCATTGCCCGCGTGTACCAGTTCGACTTCACCACAGGCCACGGCCTGCTGCGCGCAGACAAAACCCGGCGTGCCGTGGATCGCGCCCAGACGCTGCCATAGATCTTCGCGCAGGCGTGCGGCATTGTTGACCAGCGGGGTATCCATCGGCAGCGGCGATTGGCCCTGCTCCATGCCGGCCACCAGCTTTTCCGATTCGGTCAATGCCGCCTGCGGAAAGGCGCTGCGGTCATTGCGGCTGTATTCGTGGAAGGACACATCCAGCCAGCACTGGGCCTTGGACAGGTGGTAATCGCGCAACGGCCGGCCGGCATCGTTGAGCGCCTTGATCCGGCCCTGCATCGATTCATAGCTGCGCAGGTCGGCATCGATCGCTTGATCGGTGATCCGCTGGGCCTGCGGGTTGAGTTGGGTCTGCTGGGCATTGGCAGCGAAGGAGGCGGCGGCCAGTGCGGTCACGGCGATCAACAGGGGCTTGGTGGCATTCATTTTCATCAGTCCTCAGCGCGCCGGATAACGATCCGGCGTACGGTAGCGGGCGTCTTCTCGTTGGAACAGGCGTTCGTCGAACTTGAACCGCAAGCGCAGATACGCACCTTTCTGCGTGTATTCGTATCCGGCCAGATCATCATCGCCACGGAACCCGGTGGCGTTGTAGCCCAGCGAGAGCCACAGGTTCTGGCGCAGCAGGCGGCCGACCTCGAAACCGGCCGCGTACTGGTTGGCCCCGGACTGGCCCCGGAAGGCCGAGCCCATCAGGCCGATGTCCCAGTTTTCGGTGATGTCATAGACCACGCGCCCGGAAAAAAGCGTGGCGTTGAAATCGCTGTCGATACGGCTGCCATCCGAGGCCAGCACGCGATCGTTCTGCCATTTCGCCGCGATGCGCCCGGTCAGCCACCACGGCCGTGACGGATGCCAATCGGCATGTGCCGAGACGATATGGGCGCTGCTGCGGACTTCCTGCTGGCCCTCCATGCCGGGCTGGATCCAGCCTACCCCGCTTTCATCGCGCTCGATCTTGTACTCGTAGCGGGCCAGGGCATTGACCCGGTTGGTATCGGTATCCCGATAGGCCAGCCCCACCTGCAAACGATCCTGAAAGACATCGCCACGGCTCTTGTAGCGGGTCTTGAGCAGGTAGTTGCGGGCCAGCAAGGTCCAATCGCGGTCCAGTTTGCGCGCCAACATCAATTGCAGCAGGGTGGTGTTGTAGCGTTCATCGACCGTGGTGCTGGCGATATCACCGGAGATGCGATGCTCCAGCCGCGCGCTGCCGTGCCACAACGGGTTGAGGTAGTACTCGATGGCCACGCCGGCACCGGTACTGTCGGCGATGTTGCCGGCAATCACGTTGGTATGTTCAAGCATGGTGTCCATGCGCAAGCCTTCGCGCAGTTCCCAGCGGTTGCGGATGCCCGAGGCGGTCTGGATATCGCGCCCGGAAACCGCATCGCGTAGGCGATACTCGGAGAACAGCTGGGTATCGCGCATCCAGGTGGTATCCACGCCCAGCACCACCGCATCGGCGCGGCGGCCATCGGCGGTCAGGCTGTTGGGGCCGCCCAGGCCGGTCTGGCGCTCGTAGCGCCCGTACAGACGGCTGCGTTCGAGCAGTTGGTAATCCAGACCCAACGCGACGCGATTGCGATCCTCGCCGCTATAGGATTGCTCGTACTCACCGCCGAGCATCAACCGCTCGTTGGCACGCACGCCGACGCCGATCCGCGCCATGTCCGATGACAGCTTGGTGCCGATCGGCAAATCGCTGGCCAAGCCCTGATTGTTGCCGTTGAGGATGATCGGCAAGCCCGTGGAGGGATCCAGCGGCTGCTGGCCGAAGCCCAGCGCGCCACCTGCGGCACCGGTAGCCCAGCCGCCACTGAGGCCGCCCAGGTTGCCATAGCCGATGTTCGATGCCCACGTGTAGTAACGGCCAACGGTTTCGCGGATCGAGCGCAGGCCGAAATCCACGGTGATCCGCTCACTGGCCTTGATCCGTGCACCGACACTGCCGGCATCGCGTTCACCGCCATCCGGGTTGCGATCTTCACTGCGCAGGGCTTCGGCGTACAGCTGGAAACGCTCGTTGACCTGATAGCGGGTGTTCAATGCGTATTCGCCACGGCCACCGTACAGCGGCGAAGCGGGGTTGTTGAACTCCGGGTCGGATCGCCCGGCAAACAGACGCAGGCCAAAACGCTCGCCTTCGTGACCAAACTCGGCCCGCCAGGCATCGCCCTTGACCCGGCCACTCAAACCCTGCAACGCCGGTGTCCCGTACATGTTGATGGGATTGGTATTGACCTCGCTCTGGGTCTGCGCCGCTTCCAGCATCAACCAGGTGTTCTCGCCAAAACGGTAACCCGCATTGGCGCTGGCCATCCGGAATTCGGCGAACGGATTGCGATCCTCCACCATCGACGCGCCCACCTGGCCGTTTTCGCCCACCCGCAATTGCGCATCACCGCCATACACCATGAACTTCTTGGTGCCTTGATCGACTTCATAGGTGATCCGCAGCGAGACCGGGTTGAGATCGCTGTCAAACGATGACAGGAAGCTGCTGAGCAGGATGCGCCCGGAAAACGGCTCGAAGCTGTAATCCACCAAGCGTGCCAGCGGCCGCACCGAGACGATGCGCGATGGCTGGTTGCGATCGCGCACCACCACCTCGACCCGCTCGCTGGCCTCCAGCACGGCATTGTTGCGCAGGCCATACGGGCCGCTGCCCGAGGCCGGCAACTCCTCGATCACCTGCCGCAGCGAATCATGGATGGCGAACACATTGCCGCGCACCCGCGCATTGTCGAAATGCCAGCCCAGGCCAGTCGCGGTGCGGTTGTACATGCCCAGCACGCGCGGTGCAGCCTGCATGCCATAGTCAACGCCGGTCGGCATCGCCATGGTCTCGCCGGTCTGGAAATCGCCATACAGCACATAGCTGCGGCCGCGATCCACACGCACATACAGGCGGTCGGAAGAACGCGCATCAAAACCGCGCAAGGAGCTATCGCCATAGACCGGATAGAACTCCTCCGGCCGGATATCACGCAGCATCCGCGCCCGCGTTTCCTTGTCTGAATCGTAAGCCGCGGTCAGCAGGTATTCGCCCTTGATCGTGCCCTTGATGAAAAACGCGGTGCGGGCAGCGGCATTGGCCTTGCCGTTGTTGAACTGCCGCTCCCAGCGGCGCAGATCGCGCTCGAAACCATCGCCATGTTCGGAGCGCCCGATCAGGCCATTTCCGCCATGACGGAAGTTGATCACGCCCTCGATCAGGCCGGTGGCAATCAAATCGCGCATCTCCGGCACAAACCCGACCAGACCTTCGGCCACGTGGTGGCCGGCAGTGACCCGCAGCATCACATCCTGCGGCTCGAACGGGGCCAGCAATTCAAACTCGGCGCGCCCGTTGTTGATCGGCAACTGCACGCCGGGTACGGCACGTTCGGCATCCAGCCGGCCGGGGCCGAATTCATCGGTGCGCCCACCCGGCAGGCGGATCCGCCCGCCACTGTGTTCGATGGTGGCGAAGGTCTGGCCGGACAGCGGCTGGCCCTCGGCATCGAGCAACTGCACCTGGACGCGCACCGCGGTCTGTCCATCGGCCGGCACCCCATCGCGCTCGACCTCGACCCGCACTTGGGCAAGCCCGCTTGCATCACTGCGGTCATCGCCTGGATCCCTCTGCCCGGACAGCAATGGCGCTTGCTGCGCCGGCGTGGTCGTCGATAGTGGATACAGCGGTGTGGCATCGCCGGTCACCGGGGTGAAACGCTGGCTGGGCGCAGTGGTCTGTGCCAACACCAGGCCCGGCAACATGGCCAGCGAAATCGCCAGCGCCAAGGGGTTGCCGACGATCCGGCGAGCGGATCGCGGGTGGCGCAGGGTAGCCTGCGGCGTGTTGATGCGGCGGTTCATGGCTGCACCTCCTTATCCATGTCACCGTCGGTGGACGAGGGCCTGGGCCGGACGACGGGCTGATTGGCCGAATCCGTCGCCTGTTGCGGTGCCCGCAGCGGCTTGCTTTCAAAGCGCAGTGGCGCGTGGCGCGTTTCAGTCTCCGGCGCCCGCACCTCGCCCTGTGTACGCCGTGCCTTGACCTGCTCCAGCACGCGGTTGGAGCAGCTGCCTTCGATGAAGTCGGCGCGATGCAATTCGCCATTTTTGAGATCGATGAACAAGCTCTCGGCATCGCCCAGATTGCGGTTGCTGCTGGTGGTCAGACGCGAGCCGACCGGCAGGGTCGAAGGATCGACCTTCAGGGTGTGGCTCATCGGCGGCAGGCCGCAGTAGCTGTACTTGCCCTCGGAATCGCTGACCATCCAGGTGCCATCCTGGAAGTACAGGCGCACACCGGGGATGCCCAATTCCTCGGGATCCTGCACATGGTTCAGATTGCAGTCCACGAAGATCTTGCCAAGCACGCAGCCTTCGTCGCTGAACACACCGCGCCCGATACGCACCTGGAACTGGGCTTCATTGGACGGGATGACGCCCTGATCCGTCCGCGGCAACAACGTCTGCGGATCCAGACAACTATCCGGGCCCTGGCAAGCATAAGCGGTGGCGCGGTTGATGCCATCACCCTGCTGCGCACCGACCCCGACACGCACCCGATAGGTCAGCACCTTGTGGCCATTGGCTGGCAATGTGCCGAGATCGAAGGCAAGCACCGGCCCGGGCTTGCCCAGTGGATCGGCGATGGCCATGCCATCCACGCGGGCCGTGCCATCCATGTAGGTAAAGCCATGCGGCAAGTGATCGCGCACCTGAACCAGCGGCAGGACGCCACCAGACACATGCCGCACATCGATGGTGTAGAGCACGGTGTCACCGATTTCCACCAAGGTGCGATCACCGCGCTTGGCGATGGCCAAGACGCCCGGCTCAACGCCGATGACCACTTGATTCGGCGCACGACAGGCGTTCTGGCTGATTGCCGGGTCGCAAATCGGCAGGCCCTCGGGGTTACGATCGAACAGGGTTTCCTCGTCATCGCTGGGCCGCTGGTCGTCACCCTCGTCACCGCCACGCACGATGACCGCGTTATTGACTGTTGCGCCATCGCTTGCGGCCGATTCGATCCGCACCGGCACCGTGATCGTGCCGGGATGGGTCGCCCCCGCCGCCAACAGCGTACTGCTGCTGCAGACGAATTGGCCCTGACCGGCCGCGCCACTGCAGGTCCAGCCATCACCGCTCGGGGTCCCGGTCAGCACCACGCCCTCCGGCAGGCGATCCGTGACGCGGTACTCGCCCGCCGTCGCGCCATCACCCACGTTACGCACTTGGATGCTGTAGTTGGCGGTGCC
>JAUNTK010000080.1 GCA_030538735.1 Pseudomonadota bacterium | reverse complement strand
GGTGACCAAAAGGCGATCTTTAGGCAGCTTCCAGACTTCAGTCAGCAGCTCCCACGCCCAAGTGATGGCCTCTTTCTTGAAGTAATCGCCAAACGACCAATTGCCCAGCATCTCGAAGAAGGTGTGGTGGCGGGCGGTGTAGCCGACCGAATCCAGATCGTTGTGCTTGCCACCGGCGCGCAGGCAGCGCTGCACATCGACGGCGCGCACGTAGCTGCGTTTTTCGGCGCCAAGAAACACCTCCTTGAATTGCACCATGCCGGAGTTGGTGAACAGAAGCGTTGGGTCATTGCCCGGCACCAGCGGCGCGGAGGGGACGATGGTGTGATCGCGCTTGGAGAAGAAATCAAGAAATTCGCGGCGGATATCGGCGGTGGTTTTCATGCGTGCTTCGATGCTCAAAGGTCTGGCGTAGCGGGCAAGCCAAGCGCCTGCGTCTCATATGAGGGCGCAGGCCGCGTCCGGCAAGCGGGAAACGACAAGATTAACAGGGCGGGGCAGGCTTGCCGAGGCACATGGGCGATAGCGCGGCCGTCGTTTTTACAGTGGGCGGCGGCGCTTCAGTAGCACCAGCACCGCCCCGGTGCCGCCCTGCGCCGCCGGGGCGGAGTGGAAGGCCAGCACATCAGCGCGCTGGCGCAGCAGGCGATCGACCAGATTCTTCAGCACCGGCACGCCCTCGGCGCTGTAGCGGCCCTTGCCGTGGATGATCCGCACGCAGGTGATGTCTTCGGCCAGTGCATGGCGCAGGAATTCGCGCAGCCAGTTTTCCGCCGTCCTGGCATCCACCCCGTGCAGGTCCAGCTCATCGCCGACGGCGTATTCGCCGCGTGATAGCCGCTTCAAGGTGCGCGGCGGGATTTCATCGCGGCGATAGCTGAGGCCATCGCCGGCCCCCAGCAAGTGCTCATCCAGCGCCAGACGGAATTCACTGGCGGCGTTTTGTTCATCGCGCTCGCGCATCGCGGCGCGTGGCGCAGGCTTGGGGCGGGCAGGCGGCAGATGTTTGCTTTCGATCGGCCGCACCGCGCCGATCGCGGAGCGGAATAGGCTGGCGTCGTCCTCATCCTCGTGCTCGGGTTTTTGCACTTTGCGGCTCATCCGGCCACTTTAGCCCGATGCGGCTCCGGTATCATGTCGGCTTCGTTTGAAAGGGAACCGCATGCGCATTCTGGTGAGCAATGACGATGGCGTAGATGCCCCGGGCATCCGCATTCTGGCCCGCGAATTGCGTTCAGCCGGCCACGAGGTCACCGTGGTGGCGCCGGACCGTGATCGCAGCGGTGCCAGCAATTCGCTCACCCTCGATATGCCGATCCGTGTGGTGCAGGTCGATGACGATACATGGCGCGTACACGGCACCCCGACCGACTGCGTGCATCTGGCGCTAACCGGCATGTTTGCAGGCCGCGCCGAGCCGGATATGGTTGTTTCCGGTATCAACAACGCGGCTAATCTGGGCGATGACGTGATCTATTCCGGCACCGTCTCGGCGGCGATGGAAGGGCGTTTTCTGGGCCTGCCAGCGGTGGCGATTTCGCTGGTCAGCCACGACCATGACCCGCAGCACTTCGAGACCGCCGCCTGCGCCGCGGTGCAGATTGTGGGCCGCCTAGCCAACGACCCGCTGCCGGCCGACACCATCCTCAATGTCAATGTGCCGGATATCGAATGGGCGGCCGTTAGTGCGTTTGAAGCCACCCGGCTTGGCAACCGCCATCGTGCGGAAAGCTGCATCGCCGCGCCCGACCCGCGTGGCCGTGCGTTTTACTGGATTGGCCCGGCCGGCCCCGAACAAGATGCCGGCCCTGGCACTGATTTCGATGCGATCCGCCGTGGCGCGATTTCGGTCACCCCGATCAAGGTCGATCTGACCCGCTATCAGGCGTTGGAGCAAGTGGCCAGTTGGGTGCAGGGTTTCAAGATCGCATGATTTCGCGGATGCGCCTGCAGGGGGATGCGCTGGGCGTCGGCATGACCGGCCAGCGTGTGCGTGACCGCTTGATCGAGCGCCTGCGCGAGCAGGGCGTGGCCGATGAGCGGGTATTGGCGACGATCCGCATGTTGCCGCGTCATCTGTTTGTCGATGAAGCCCTAGCCGCCCGCGCCTACGAAGATACCGCGCTGCCGATTGGCCACGGCCAGACCATTTCCCAGCCGTGGGTGGTGGCCAAAATGACCGAGGCGGTGCTGCAAACGCAGCCGAAAACCGTGCTGGAAATCGGCACGGGTTCTGGTTACCAAGCGGCGGTGCTGGCCGCGTTGGGCATGCAGGTATATACCGTCGAGCGGATCGGCGACCTGCTGCGCCACGCACGCAAGCGTTTCCGCAAGCTCGGTATCGAAGTGCGCAGCCGGCATGATGATGGCCGCGTCGGCTGGGCTGAATTCGCCCCCTTCGATGCCATCGTGGTGACCGCCGGTGCCGCCGCGCTGGAGCCGGCATTGGTCGAGCAACTGGCCGCAGGCGGCACCTTGGTCGCGCCGGTCAACGAGCAGCTTTTGCGCCTGCGCAAGAACATCGACGGCGACATCGAACAACACAATCTGGCACCAGTGAGCTTTGTGCCGCTGTTGGCCGGCATCATTGACGGATAACCCTGCATGAAATTGTTTGGCCCGATTTACGAGTTCTGCCTGCGCATGGCGCGGCATAAATATGCGCCGGCGTGGTTGACCGGCTTGAGCGCGGCGGAATCGGTGGTTTTCCCGGTGCCGCCGGATGCGATGCTGGCACCGATGGCGATGGCGCAACCCAAAAAATGGTGGCGTTTTGCTGCGCTTTGCACGTTTGGCAGCGTGGTGGGCGGTTTGCTTGGCTATCTGCTTGGCCATTACGCGCTGGAGGCAATCTGGCCGTGGATGCAGAAGATGAAGTGGGATGCCACCTTCTTGCATATCCAATCGCTGTTCCAGCAATACGGTTTCTGGTTTGTGTTTGTGGCCGCGTTCACCCCGATCCCCTACAAGGTGTTCACCATTGCCTCGGGCGCGACCGGCGTTGGCATCGTGCCATTTTTGCTGGGTTCGCTGATTGGCCGTGGCGCGCGGTTTTTTCTGGTGGCGGGCCTCGTTGCTTGGGGTGGCGAGAAGCTGGAAGCCGCGATCCGCCGTTACGTTGAATGGCTGGGCTGGGCGGTGGCGGTGATCATCATCATCGGCATCATCTGGCTGCAATTGAGCAACCATTGAAGGCCGGC
Source organism: Pseudomonadota bacterium (assembly GCA_030538735.1). Classification (GTDB taxonomy): domain Bacteria; phylum Pseudomonadota; class Gammaproteobacteria; order Xanthomonadales; family Xanthomonadaceae; genus Solilutibacter. Next base: position 10,271 of record JAUNTK010000080.1, on the reverse strand, counting down.
TTCAGCCAGCTTGGTTTAAGGTAGGGCCCACGATGAAAAACCACAGGATGACCGCGCGAATGAATCGCCGCATCGCGATCTTGTTTCCCGCTTGCGCCGCGTTGGTGCTGGCGGCCTGCAGCAGCAGCGTGGTGCGCACCGAGCGTGCTGGCACCACGGCGGGCCAACCCGCCGCTACGCCCTCGGCTAAAACCTCGCAGCCCAAATACGGCGCCAGCTATGTGGTGCAGCGCGGCGATACCGTGTACCGGATCGCCACCAGCAACGGCATTACGCCGCTGGATCTGGCGCTGTGGAACCGCATCCCGCCGCCGTACACGATCTACCCGGGCCAGCGTCTGCGCCTGTACCCGGGTACCGCGCAAGCCAGCACGCCGCCGCCGCGCCCCGGCACGCCCGCACGCCCGGTAACGCCAGCGCCGCGTCCCGCCACGCCGCCGGTGGCCGCCACCCAGTTGAGCTGGCGCTGGCCGGTGGATGCCGGCGGCATTATTACCACCTATCTCGCCAATGACCCGACCCGGCAGGGCATCGATATCGCCGGCAATGGTGGTGAATCGGTGCGCGCCGCCGCCAATGGCACGGTGGTGTATTCCGGCTCTGGTCTGGTGGGTTACGGCGAGCTGATCATCATCAAGCACAACGACCAATGGCTATCGGCCTATGGCCACAACCGGCGACGTCTGGTCAATGAAGGCGCAGTGGTCAAGGCCGGCCAGCAGATCGGTGAGCTGGGCAGTAGTGGCGCGCCACGCAATATGCTGCACTTTGAAATCCGCCTGGATGGCAAGCCGGTTGACCCGTTGCTGTATTTGCCTAAGCGGTGAATTTTCATCGCCTTTGATGCCCGGCGCTGCCACGATGCGCGCCGGGCTTGCCGGGTGCTGGCTTATGCGCCCAGCAAAAACCCCGCCACCACTTTGCGCCCTTCGCCGGCCAGCACATTGAAGGTGCGTGCGGCGGCGGCATTCGCCATTGATTCAATGCCGATCCCGCGTTGTAGGCAGGCGGCCATCACTTCGGCGCTGGGGAAGCCCTGTTGCGCGCCGCTGCCGAGGATGATGACTTCGGGGTTTTGTGCCAGCACGCTATTGATCGCGGCGATATCGAGTTCCGCCAAGGTGGCTGGTGCCCAGCCTTCGATCAGGCGCTCTGGGGTGATGATGAAGCTTTTCGCAAGCCGCCTGTCATTGACCAAGGCCGATGCGCCATCGGCACCGCGCAGGAAGTAATCGAAATCCGGTTTTTCTTCGACCAGCAACATGACAAGCCCGCGCGATCAGCCGCGTGGCAAGACGATGCGGCGCTTCTCGGTGGAGGTGCGATACAGTACGGCGGTATGGCCGATGCGTTGCACCAAGCTGGCACCGACTTGCCCGGCCAGCTCGGCGATCATCGCGTCACGCGCTTCGCGGTCTTCGGCACCCACTTTCACCTTGACCAGCTCGTGGTCTTCCAGCAGTTGGCCCAATTCGGCGATCAGACCGGGGCTGATGCCCTTGCCACCGACTTGCAGCAGGGGCTTGAGATCGTGGGCTTCGCCGCGCAGGAATCGGATCTGGGAGGAGGTGAGTTCGGTGCTCATGGAGGCGTCGGCGGATGGGATTCAGTGCAGGCAGGGTATCATGCAGCCGATCCATCGCCCGTTGATTTCGATCCAACCCATGTCCCGCAGCAAATCCAGCCAGCGCTGGCTCAAGGAGCATTTTTCCGACCCCTACGTCAAAAAGGCGCAGGCGGCGGGCCTGCGTTCGCGCGCGGCGTTCAAGCTGGAAGAACTGGTTGAGCGCGACCGCCTGTTGAAACCCGGCATGGTGGTGGTCGATTTGGGCGCGGCCCCCGGTGGTTGGTCGCAATGGGTACGGCAAGAGTTGGGCGATAGTGGCCGGGTGATCGCCTCGGATATTCTCGATATGCCCAGCCTAGCCGGGGTTGAGTTCTTGCATGGCGATTTCCGCGAGGCCGCGGTGCTGGCCCAACTGGAAGCGATGTTGGCGGGTGATCGGGTCGATCTTGTGTTGTCGGACATGGCCCCCAATATGAGTGGAGTGGATGCGGTCGATCAAGCGCGCGCGATGGACCTGTCGGAGCTGGCGATGGCCTTCGCCGATGACCATCTGCGCACCGGCGGCACCTTCCTGATTAAGCTGTTCCAGGGCGTGGGCTTTGATGATTACGTCCGTGATTTGCGCCGCCGTTATAGCAAGGTGGCGATACGCAAACCGGCGGCCTCGCGTCGCCGTTCCAACGAGGTTTATGCGCTGGCGCAGGGCAAGCTGGCGGCGATGAAATGAAAAGCCCGGAGATGCCATGAAAGATTTGATGAAAAACATGCTGCTGTGGGTCGTGGTCGCCATCGTGCTGATGATGGTGTTCCAGAGCTTCAGCCCGCGTAGCGGCGCACCCGGCAACAGCACGGCGGTGCCGTATTCGAGCTTCATGCAGTTGGTCTATGACGACAAGGTGCGCAAGGTCAATATCGACGGCGATGGCCGCAGCATCACCTTTGAGCGCAGCGATAACACCACCGGCAGCACCACCGCGCCGCGTGACGAAAAGCTGATGGATGACCTGCTTAGCCGCAAGATCGAAGTGGTGCAGGCGCCGCCGTCATCTGGCCGCGGCATCCTGCTGACCCTGCTGCTCAACTTGTTGCCGATCGCCATCATCATCGGCTTCTGGTTCTTCATGATGCGCCAGATGCAGGGCGGCGGTGCCGGCAAGGGCGCGATGTCGTTTGGCAAATCGCGGGCCAAATTGCTCTCTGAAGACCAGACCAAGGTGACGTTTGCCGATGTCGCTGGCGTCGAGGAAGCCAAGGAAGAAGTCTCCGAGTTGGTCGAGTTCCTGCGTGATCCTTCCAAATTCCAGAAGCTTGGCGGCAAGATCCCGCGTGGTGTGTTGATGGTCGGCCCGCCGGGTACCGGCAAAACCCTGCTGGCCAAAGCCATCGCTGGTGAGGCCAAGGTGCCGTTCTTCTCGATCTCCGGTTCGGATTTTGTCGAGATGTTTGTCGGTGTCGGTGCCTCGCGTGTGCGGGATATGTTCGAGCAGGCCAAGAAGCAGGCACCCTGCATCATCTTTATCGATGAAATCGATGCCGTTGGCCGTCATCGCGGCTCCGGCATGGGCGGTGGCCACGACGAGCGCGAGCAGACGCTCAACCAGATGCTGGTCGAAATGGACGGCTTCGAGGGCGGTGAAGGCGTGATCGTGATCGCCGCCACTAACCGCCCCGACGTGCTGGACAAGGCGCTGCTGCGTCCGGGTCGTTTTGATCGCCAAGTGATGGTGGGCCTGCCCGACATCAAGGGCCGCGAGCAGATCTTGAAGGTGCATATGCGCAAGGTGCCGCTGGCCGATGATGTGCTGCCGGATGTGCTGGCGCGCGGCACCCCGGGGTTCTCGGGTGCGGATCTGGCCAACCTGGTCAACGAGGCCGCACTGTTTGCCGCCCGCCGCAACAAGAAAGCGGTGGATATGCTGGATTTCGAGGACGCCAAGGACAAAATCTTCATGGGCCCCGAGCGCCGCAGCATGGTGATGCGCGAGGAAGAACGTCGCAATACCGCGTACCACGAATCCGGCCATGCGGTGGTGGCGATGTCGCTGCCCAAGGCCGACCCGGTGCACAAGGTGACGATCATGCCGCGCGGCTGGGCGTTGGGCCTGACCTGGCAGTTGCCCGAGCACGATCGCATCAGCCATTACCGCGAGAAGATGCTGGAAGAAATCGCCATCCTGTTTGGCGGCCGCATCGCCGAAGAAGTGTTCATGGGCGAGATGTCCACCGGCGCTTCCAACGATTTCGAGCGCGCCACCAATCTGGCCCGCGGCATGGTGACCAAGTACGGCATGTCCGAGGCGCTCGGCACCATGGTGTACGCCGATAGCCAGGACAGCACCTGGGGCATGCAGAGCAAGACGATTTCTGAAGCCACCCAGCAGAAGGTGGATACTGAAATCCGCCGCATCCTTGATGAGCAATACGATGTGGCGCGGCGGATTCTGGAAGACAAGCGCGAAGTGGTGGATGCGATGGCCAAGGCGCTGTTGGAATGGGAAACCATCGATGCCGAACAGGTGCGCGACATCATGGCCGGCCGTGAACCGAAGCCGCCGGTCGGCTGGGTGAAGAAGGACCCGCCGCCACCGCCGCAGGAGCCGCCGCCCGAGCAGGGCATCACCATCGGCGGGCCACAAACCACGCCCGATGGCATCAACTGAAACTGAACTATCGATGCCGGGTATCTTGCCCGGCATCGCTTTTTTGGCAAGGTGTGCGGCGTATGTCGCGGCGCAGCCATCCGCTGGGATAGCTGCCTTGGTCGAGACTCGATCTTGGTGCCCGATTACGTCTTGACCGTGCCGCCAAACAGGCAAACTAGATCGCCACGCACAGTGGTGATTTCTTGATCTGCGTCACCTGCGCCGCAGTGAGCGTAGGGGTGATTGTGCGTTCGATGTCCACGGGGTGCATGAGGTTGGCCGTATCGCTGATATGTACCGGCGAGAACGAAGGGCCAAGCAGCACGTGACAAATTTCGTGCGCCGTGCACCATCGGGTGCCTGCTCGGGCGACGATGCAGGCCGGACGGTTGGGTGTGTGGCCACCGCAGCCGTTGATCGCCTGCGAGAAGCGGTTGATGAAGAATACCCCGATATCGCTGGACGGAATATGGCGCCCCTGCTGGAGCAATTGGGCGTATTCACCGCCGCTGATGGTCCATTTGCATTGGCCGTCCACTTGGATCAATTGCTGTGCGAGATCATTCGGCAGGCCCAGGCTCATGCCATTGGCGAAATCGATGCGGATGCCGTGCGGGGCGAACACCGCTTGGGTGTGGGCAAGGATGCTGTTGAAAGGCACATCGGTCAGGCTGATACTGCAAAAATTGAGACGCACGCGATGGGTGAATTGACGTCTGGTCTCGGGCATTCCCAGCGCAGCCTTGGTGCGGGGGCCGACGATGCCATCGACGACCAGCCCGTTTGCGGCTTGAAAACTACGCACTGCCCGGTCTGTGCGCGGGCCAAACACGCCATCTGGAACCAAGTTGGGCCGAGGGAGCAGTCGTTGATTCAACTCCTTCTGAAGTCGAACCACTTCGGCACCGCGGCTACCTGTTTTCAATATCGCCATGATCGTTTTCTCCGGGGATGGGGCTATCATGGTCGCCCTGTATGTCTGCTCCGGCACATTTCCCATAAGGCTTGGCGGAGGTATGCCAATCGCCCAGTGCGCTCGGCCGAGAGGCATAGCGGTGGTTCGCGAGTGATCGCAACCCTCGTCCGCCGCGATCGTGTTGCCTTGGCTAGACTGTGCCGAGTTTGCGCAAGAGATGAATCATGTTTGATACCCAGCCACAACTCGACTGTGCCGGCCGCCGCCTGGTGCTGGATCGTTGCCGGGTGATGGGCATCGTCAATGTCACCCCGGATTCGTTCTCCGATGGCGGCGCGCACGATTCGGCCGAGGCCGCCATCGCCCATGCGCTGCAATTGGTTGCCGAAGGCGCGGATATTCTTGATATCGGCGGCGAATCGACCCGGCCGGGGGCCGATGAAGTCGGCATCGATGAAGAACTGCGCCGGGTGATCCCGGTGATCGAGGCGCTGGCCGCGCAGGTTGCGTTGCCGATCAGCATCGATACATCGAAGCCGGAGGTGATGCGTGCTGCTGTCGCTGCTGGTGCCGGGATGATCAACGATGTCTATGCCCTGCGCCGCGAAGGTGCGCTGCAGGCGGCGGCTGAACTTGCTGTGCCGGTGGTGCTGATGCATATGCAGGGCGCGCCGCGCACCATGCAGGCCGCGCCCGATTACGACGATGTGGTGGGCGAGGTGCATCGATTTCTGGCCGAGCGCATCTTTGATTGCGAGATGGCCGGCATCGACAAGAAAAACATCGTGGTCGATCCGGGCTTCGGCTTCGGCAAAACCCGCGAGCACAATCTGCAGCTGCTGGCACGGCTTGCGCGCTTCAACGAGTTGGGCGTGCCGGTGTTGGCAGGGCTATCACGCAAGAAAACCATCGGCGAGATCACCGGGCGCGAGCAGCCGGCGGATCGGGTGAGTGGTTCAGTCGCCGCGCATCTGTTGGCCGCCGAGCGCGGTGCCGCCATCGTGCGCGTACACGATGTGGCGGCGACGCTGGATGCGCTGAAGGTTTGGCAGGCGCTAGCGGCGGTGCCGATGCCGCGCAATGACAAGCCAGTACCGGCAATCAACTGGCTGGATGCTCTGTAGGCGCGGGCCGTGCTCGTAACAGGTAGCTTCAAGCTAATTCGCTGACAGGCGCATCATCTGCATCGCTGGTGGCGGCCGGGCTGATTCGCACATGGGGTTTGCGTGCCGGGGACGCGGCGCGAGGTGGGGTGGCCCAGTAGCGCGGCATCCGCGTTAAGCTGCCGCCTTTCACCCATTGGATCAGCGCATGACCGCCAGCCCGCAACTTCTGATCACCTTCGGCCTGTATCTCGTGGCGATGGTCGCGATCGGTTTTTTTGCGTGGTGGCGCACACGCAGTTTTGACGATTACATCCTGGGTGGCCGCTCGTTGGGCGGCTACGTCACCGCGATGGCGGCGGGCGCTTCGGATATGAGCGGCTGGCTGTTGATGGGCCTGCCGGGTGCGATTTTTCTCACCGGTTTATCCGAGGCGTGGATCGCCATCGGGCTGGTGATCGGCGCCTATCTCAACTGGCGTTTTGTTGCTGGCCCGCTGCGCGTTTACACCGAGCGTAGCGATGATGCGCTGACCCTGCCGGATTACTTCACCACCCGCTTCGGTGAGGGCGGCAAGCTGCTGCGCGTGGTATCGGCGCTGGTGATTTTGGTGTTTTTCGCGCTGTATGCGGCCAGCGGTATCGTCGCTGGCGCGCGCCTGTTTGAAAGCGTGTTTGGCCTGCCGTATGCGCAAGCCCTGTGGTGGGGCGCGGCGGCGACCATTGCCTATACCTTGATCGGCGGCTTTCTGGCGGTGAGTTGGACCGATACCGTACAGGCCACCTTGATGATCTTCGCCCTGATCCTGACCCCGGTGATGGTGATGATCGCGGTGGGTGGCCCGGAGATCAGCTTCACCCTGATCAGCCAGAACGATCCGCAGAAACTGAGCTGGATCGGCGCCGGTGGCATCGTCGCGGTGATCTCGGCGATGGCCTGGGGCTTGGGCTATTTCGGCCAGCCGCATATTCTGGCCCGCTTCATGGCGGCCGAGAGCCTGAATACCATCCCGCAGGCGCGCCGGATCGGCATGACCTGGATGGTCCTGTGCCTGACCGGCGCGATTCTGGTCGGCTTGTTTGGCATCAGCTATTTCGAGGCGAACCCCGAGCAGGCCGGCCCGGTGATTGCCAACCCGGAGCGGGTGTTTATCGTCTTGGCCGAATTGCTGTTCAACCCCTGGCTTGCCGGCATATTGCTTTCGGCGATTCTGGCGGCGGTGATGAGCACACTCTCGGCGCAGTTGCTGGTGTGCTCCAGCGCCTTGACTGAGGACTTCTATCACGGCTTCGTGCGCCCCGAGGCCAGCCAGCGCGAACTGGTCTGGTTTGGCCGCGCGATGGTGGCGGCGGTGGCGGTGCTGGCGATCTTCATCGCCCGTGACCCGGAAAGCCGCGTGCTGGGCTTGGTCAGTTATGCGTGGGCCGGCTTTGGTGCCGCGTTTGGGCCGGTGGTGCTGCTGTCATTGTTTTGGCGGCGGATGAACGGCTGGGGTGCGCTGGCCGGTATCGTCACCGGCGCGCTGGTGGTGATCCTCTGGAAGCAGTACGCCAATAGCGCGCTGTACGAAATCGTGCCCGGCTTTATCGCCGCAAGTGTGATGACGGTGCTGGTCAGCCTGTTGAGTGCGCCGCCCTCGGCCAAGGTGCTGGCCACCCACGATGAGGTGCAGGCCGAACTTGCCGAGTCGGGCTACTGATGCCGGCGGATCGCCGCCCCCCGGCGATTGCCTTGATGGGGCCGACCGCCTCGGGCAAGACCGCGTTTGCGTTGGAATTGGCCGAGCGTTATGGCGGTGAGATCGTCAGCATCGATTCGGCGCTGGTTTATCGGCGGCTGGATATTGGGGCGGCCAAACCGGATGCGGATGAATTGGCGCGGGTGCCGCATCACCTGATTGATCTGCGCGAGCCGTGGCAGCCGTATTCCGCCGCCGAGTTTGCCGAGGATGCGCGCTCGGCGGTGGATGACATCCTGGCCCGTGGCCGCCTGCCGATTTTGGCTGGCGGCACCGGCCTGTATTTTCATGCGCTGCTGCATGGGCTATCGGCGATGCCAGAAGCCGACCCCACGATCCGCGCCGAACTCAGCGCCCGCGCCGAACGTGAAGGTTGGCCGGTTTTGCATCGGGAATTGGCCGAAATCGACCCCGAAGCCGCCGCCCGCATCCATCCCACCGACCCGCAACGCATCCAGCGCGCGCTGGAAGTCTGGCGCTTGAGCGGCAAGCCGATTTCCGTCTGGCAGCGCGAGGGCAGGGCGGCCGTGCGTTTCCCGGCGCGGGTCGTGAAGCTGGTATTGGCACCGGCTGATCGGGCGCTGCTGCATCAACGCATCGAGCGGCGCTTCGAGCAAATGCTCGACGCCGGGTTTCTGGATGAAGTGTGCGGCCTACGTGCATTGCCCGAATTAGCCGCGCACCCCGCGCCCCTGGATTTACCGGCGATTCGCGCCGTCGGCTATCGGCAGGCGTGGCAGCACCTTGATGGCGAATACGACATGGTTGAATTCCGCGACCGCGCCATTTTCGCCACCCGCCAACTGGCCAAACGCCAGTTGACGTGGCTGCGTGGCCGGCATGACGCTCTGTGGTTTGATCCACAGCGTGATACGGGTCGCTTGCGCGGGGCGGTTGGGCGGTTTTTGCGCTAGCGGTGGATTTTCCCGGGCTCGATTCCGGTACGTTGGGTTGGCCCAGTATGAGTCGGATGCCAACGCTGGATCATATCGATGACGCACCCCGAAATGCATGGGAGCACGTTACTGGCCTCATTAATCACAGGCATGACAGGGCTGCTTTTCGGATGTGGCTTTCGTGATTAGTGCGAAAGAAACCAGCGCGCTTGTCAACGCAAAAATGGGCAAGGATGTTGGCGATCCAAGTTGAATGGCCACCCCGCCGATGATGGCACCAGCGGCCATGCCAAGCTGGAGGATGGAGGTGTACAGGCTGAATATGATGCTGGTGGATTCCGGCGCAAGGCTGATCAAGCGAAACTGGATGGCGGGCCCGGACGACCAGGCTGCGGCCGACCAGATCATGAAAAGCGCGAATACGGCAACCGTGCTGGTGCTGAACGCAAAGATCATGACCAGCGTGATGGCATGCACCATGAATCCAATGCGCAGCGTCGGCGCGTAGCCGGAGCGATCCGTGAACCAGCCCCCCAGCCGGGAACCCACGATGCTGGCCACCCCCGCCACCATCAGCATGACGCTTGTCTGGTGGCCTGCCATGCTTGCAACATGCGCCAGATACGGCGAAATATAGGAATAAATGATCGAAAATGCGGCGATCCAGAAGAATGTCACCACGTACATGCCCGATACATTCCTGTTGCCAAGCACCCTCAACTGCTGTTTGAGCGGGACGTCAGCCTCGCCTTGCATTTTCGGCAGTGCATATGCGATCGGGACAAGTGACAGCAGTGACAGGGCCCCCAGGACACCGAAAATCAAGCGCCAGTCCATGATGCTGGACGCCAATCGTCCCAACGGCACGCCCACCACCAGTGCCGCACTGAAACCGATCACAACCATGGCAATGGCGCCCGCTTTTTTTCCTGGTGCCGCCAGCGTGGCTGCCAAGGTCAACAAGGTGACTTCCACAACGCCTGCACTCAGACCCGAAACGGCTCGTGAAATTATCAACCAACCAAAGTTGGCCAAGACCAGCGTGACTAAATTGGCGGAGGCGAACACGGTCAATGCCATGACCAGCAGTTTTTTTCGATCAACTTGTGAGGTCAGCGCGATCACTATGGGTGTGCCAATGGCGAATGCAATCGAGAACACCGTAATCATTTGACCCACCACCGGCACCGGCAGGCTCAAATCGATTGCGATGCGGTCAAGAATCCCGGCAATGATGTATTCAGCAGTGCCGATCAAAAAGCTGACGAACGCCAGCAAATATATTTTCAGTGAATTTTTCATGTCGATGCCTCTTCTGTGATGCGAGAATTCTCAGGCTGTAGCGATCTGACTATCTGCATCGACCGCTTCACGGACGGCTGTCACTGCCTGTTCGATGAGTTCTTCAT
>JAUNTK010000079.1 GCA_030538735.1 Pseudomonadota bacterium | reverse complement strand
ATCGTGGTCAGTTGTTCCTGGGTTGGGACAAGGGCTCGATCAGCACCGCGCTGATCACCAACTACATCAGCAACAGCAGTAACGGCACCCCCGCCACCAGCGTGCCGGGTTGGACCACGTTTGACGGCCAGGTCTCGGTCGCCACCCCGTGGAAGGGCAAGGTGACCTTGGGTATGCGCAACATCGGCAACAAGATGCCGCCGTTCCGTACCGTGTATGGCTTCCCGTACTACGACAACGAGACCTACAACATCTGGGGCCGCACCCCGTACATCCGTTACGAGCAAAGCTTCTGATCGCAAGGATGAGTTTGTAGTGTGAGCAAGCGGCCTGCCCTGTGCAGGCCGCTTTTTTTGTTGATGATCTATTATCGTCACCATGCAAAATAGCCCAATCATTGCCGACAACACGCATGCTCTGGCGTGGACCGACCTATGGCGGCGCGGGGTATTGCACTCCTGTGCGAGCGGTATCGAAGGTAATTACGATGGTGCCATCGCTGACTTCTGGACTACCCGGTTCCAAACCCTGAACGACCGGGATTGCGTAGTTGATCTTGCCACCGGCAACGGTGCACTGGCCCTGTTGGCCGCCCACCATGCAGAGGCGCGTGGTATCACGCTCGATATCCACGGGATCGACTTGGCCGATATCGCCCCTGCCCGCGATACCGCTGGCAACGAGCGGTTGCTGAGTAGCATCCACTTTCATCCGCGCACCGCAATCCACGATCTACCATTTGCCGATGGCAGCATACCGCTGCTGGTATCCCAGTTCGGCTTCGAATACGCGGGTGACCGCGCCAGTGCCGAAGAGATGATTCGCGTGCTGGCAAACGATGGGCGCATCGCACTGATCCTGCACAGCAAGGATTCACTGGTGGCGCAAACCGCGCCGCTGCAACTGGCCGGCATCGATTATTTGCTGGGGCAGAGCCTGATCGGCGATACCGCGCGGATGGCCGGCTTGCTGGCCACCCACAGAAGCCCGGACCGGCGCCGCGCCCTGATCGGATCTGCTGCGGCCGAGCCAATCCGTCTGGCCTTCAACCATTCGGTCAATGCATTAATGGATCGGCTGGATGCCGAGCCCGACACTCATGTGCTGAAACAGGCCACGCAGCAAATCGCCACCATCCTGAAACTGGCCGACCAAGGCCGGCTTGAAGACATCCAACGCGCCACCTTGGGTTGGCAGGATGCTCTATTGGCGGAGCAAGCCCGGCTTGAACAGCTCGGCCGCGCTTTGTTGAGTGCCGAACAACTGGCGCAAATCGCCCAATGGTTCCGCGATACCGGCCTGCAGGTGGAGACGTCCGCCATCCACCGATCCGCCAATTCGCCGATGGGTTGGAGCCTCATCGCCGATCATGGATAAGGCATTCGAGGCGCGGAGGCTGCACCAGCAAGGTCGCTTCGCGCAGGCTGAACCGTTGTACCGGCAGGCATTGCAAGATCACCCGCAGGATTACCATCTTGTCCATGATCTTGGCGTGCTGCTGTTGCAGAGCGGCCAACCCGCTGCTGCCAGCGAATATCTGTCCCGCATTCCCACCGATGCCGATGTGTACCCGCAAGCCGTATTGGTACTGGCGACCGCTTTACGTGCCGAACGCCGACTTGCCGAGGCATTGCAGGCAGCACAGGCGGCAACCCGGCTGCAGCCGGCGCATCCACTGGCTTGGCTGTTGCAGGGCAGCCTTCTGGTCTTGACTGGCCAGCCGTACGAGGCGGAGGCAAGCCTGCGCAACGCGGTACAGAAAGCGCCGGATTTTGCCGAGGCCTGGCATTATCTGGGCGAATCCTTGCAAGCACAGCGCCGCTACCAGGAAGCGAAGGCCGCGTATCAACGTGCCGCATCCGCGCAACCCGGCGAGGCGATCAACATCGGCATCTGCGCGGAAATGGTCGGCGATCTTGCCACCGCACGGCAGAGTTACATCCGCATGCTGAACCTGGCACCGGACCGACTGGACGTGGCGGTGCGCCTAGCCAATGTCGCGGCGCAGCTGTGCCTGTTCGACGAAGTGGACGATATCTGCGCGCGGATCAGTCAACAGTTCAACCGCCGTGCAGATAGCCCCGGTCTGGCCGATATCGAGCCGTTTCCACTCAGCTACTTGCCCCTGCCAGAGGCCTTCAAGCGCGACGCATTGGATGCCCGCGCCCAGCGCGTGCAAGACAACGCCCACCGGATACGTGACATCACAGCGCCGGTATTTGCCGAGAAACAGCACCCCGAACGCATACGGATCGGCTATATCTCCCCGGATTTTGGCAACCATGCCGTCGGCCAATTGCTGCGTGGCCATTTCGCTGCCCATGACCGCACGCACTTCGAGGTATTTGCCTACAGCTTGCGCCAACATCAAGACGAGGTGGCTGCCGAGATTGCAGCCGGCGTGGAACATTTCGTTGATTGCGAGGCGGCCGGTTCCGAGCTGATCGCCCAACGCATCAGCCACGACCGCATCGATCTGTTGATCGATTTGGGTGGCTACACTTTTGGCGCACGCCCGGAGGTATTGGCGATGCGGCCCGGCAAATACCAATTGGGCTGGCTGGGTTTCATTCACGGCCAACAGGCCGCCTGGCTGGATGGCATCATCCTCGACCGTTTCAGCACGCCAGATGCCCGGCATTGGCCGTATCAGGACCGCATCATCGACTTGGGCTCGCCGCTGTTTCCGGCATGGCAACCCACCCGAGTGCAATCTGATCGTGAAAAATTCGGCCTGCCACCTAGCGGCCCCTTGTTGGTCAGCTTCAACAACAGTTACAAGTTGGATACGGCACTGCTGTCGGCCTGGGCCGAGATCCTGCGCGCCGCACCGACCGCACAGCTCGCGGTTTTCCTGCGCCACGCATCAGCCCGTGGTGGCTTTCTCGCAAGCTGGCAGGCCACGGGTGGGGATCCGCGGAGGCTACATTTTGTCGAAGCGGTTTCTTTCGAGCAACAACTCCGGCGCGCCGCCAGTTGCGACCTGTTCCTGGATGCATTCCGCTATCAGGCCGGGGCTACCGCGATATTTTCAATCGCCGCCGGCCTGCCGGTGCTGACGCACAATGGGCAGACGCCCAACCAGCGTATGAGTGCGGCGATCAATCGCTATCTGGGCATGGACGAACTGGTCTGCGCCGAGCGCGCGGAATATATCAAGCGTGCGATTGATCTGGCCAATCATCCAACGCTATTGGCGGAGCTGCGCGCACGTCTGGGCCGGCACGTCGAGGACAGCGATTTGTTGTCGCCACGACGTAGCGCCGCCGCCATCGAGCGCATCGCCAACCAATTCACCATAGATGGCGGCTGGCCCGGCTGATCGCCCAAGCCAAGCATGGCATCATGCATCTGGTCAGATTCATGGGAAGCGCCATGACCAACAACCAGATAGCCAAAGCCGCGTTGATCGCTTCGGTCTGCTGTCGATGAACCCCGTGACATGAATCATCACACGCAGTCACTGGCCCGCAGCGGTGCACTTGATGCGTTGCGGCGTGGCGATCACCGTTTGGCCATCCGCCTGCTTGATGCCGCCTTGAGCAGCAGCCACGATGACCCGGAACTGCACTACTTGCGCGGTATGGCCCATTTGCGCAGCCGTGCGCCGCAACAGGCGATTGCCGATCTCAGCCGCGCCTTGCGGCTTTCACCGGACAACCCAGCGGTCTTGTTCAACCGCGCGCTGGCGTATCACGCGCAGGATGCTACCGATGAGGCGCTCGCCGATTTCAAGCGGGTTAGCCAATTGCAGCCGGGGGTGAGTGATGCACATGCCAACGCCGGCATCCTCTTGCTGCGCATGGAGCGCCATGCCGAGGCGGTGGAAAGCCTGCGCACCGCGCTGCAACTGGCACCCGGCAACCTGGCCATTCGCCGCAGCCTGGGCAATGCCCTGCAGGGCGCGGGTCAATCGGAACTGGCCTTGCAGGCCTTGGCCCACTGCGAGCAACACGCCGGCCACGATCCTGCCACCCTCACCGATCACGGCATGGTGTTGCTGGCCAACCACCGCCCCGAAGAAGCACGCCTACGCTTCCAACGTGCGCTCAGCCTGAGCGCGTTGGATCAAACCGCGCTGGCCGGCCTGTACCTGAGCGCGAATGCCTTGGCCGATACCGCGGCCTTGGATCGGCTGATGGATCATCGCAGGCTGCTGGGGTCGAGTCAGGATGCGGGCCAGCGGTTGGACATGGCAGCCTTGCGCGAGGCGACGTTGACACACCCCTCGCTGCGCTGGGAGCCTGCCGGTCGATCCACCCGCAACGGCCAACAAAGCGTGATGCTGGATCTCGTCGGCGATGGCGAATTTGCCGCCTACAGGCAGATGATCGAGCAGCATGTCGTCGAACGCATCGCCACAATCCGCAACGATCCCGATCTCAATCGCCACCCGTGGGCCAGTCATGCGCCTGCCCGCTGGCACCTGCAATCCTGGGCCACAGTACTGCACCACGATGGGCACCAGAGCCCACACATCCACCCCGCTGGCTGGATGAGCGGCGTGTTCTATCTTGATCAAGGCGATGCTGAGGATGTGGGCGACGGTCAGTTGATCTTCGGCCATCCACCCGCCAGCCAACCTTGCCCGAGCCCGCGCGAGCATGTCCACACACCGGTCAGCGGCCAGCTACTCAGCTTCCCGTCCTATTATTTTCATCACACCCGCCCTTATCGAGGCGATCGGCCGAGGATCAGCCTGGCGTTTGACGTGATTCCCGCGGCCTGAGGTTGGCGCTTCAACCCAAGGCCGCTGCCGTGCGCTGCTGCTCGTCCTTCAACGCCTGCGGCATGCGTGGGCCGTATTCGTCGAGGTACTCGCCGATGCTGGCAAATTCATGCGCCCAGCCGGTGCGGTCGTAGCCGAACAGTTTTTCGCGGGCTTCATCGCTCAGGCTGACGCCATCCAGGTTGAGGTCGGCGATATTCGGCAGGTGGCCAATCGGGGTTTCGACGCTGTCGGCCTTGCCTTCGACGCGCTTCAACATCCACTCCAGCACGCGCATGTTGTCGCCAAAGCCCGGCCAGAGAAAATCGCCGCCATCGCCCTTGCGGAACCAGTTGACGTGGAACACCTTGGGCAGCTTGGCATCCGCCGTATCAAACGACAGCCAATGGGCGAAGTAATCGGCAAAGTTGTAGCCGCAGAAGGGCTTCATCGCCATCGGGTCGCGGCGCATTACGCCGACCGCACCGGTCGCGGCGGCGGTGGTCTCCGAGCCCATCGCGGCACCGATCAACACGCCGTGCGTCCAATCGCGCGCCTCAAATACCAACGGCACCAGCGAGGCGCGACGGCCGCCAAACATGATCGCCGAGATCGGCACGCCCTGCGGGTCTTCGGCCATTTCCGACCAGCTCGGCGCTTGTTTGGCGCTGACGGTAAAACGCGAATTGGGGTGTGCGGCGGGGGTGCCGGCAGCGGGATCAAACGGCTTGCCCTTCCAATCGGTCTGCGGCACGCGCTTGTCCAAGCCTTCCCACCACGGTTGGTTGTCATCGGTGGTGGCGACATTGGTGAAGATGGCGTTTTGCTGCAACGAAGCCAGCGCGTTCGGGTTGGATTTTTCCGAGGTGCCGGGGGCGACACCAAAGAAGCCGGCCTCCGGGTTGATCGCGTACAGGCGACCATCGGGGCCGGGGCGCATCCAGCAGATGTCATCCCCGATGGTGGTGATTTTCCAGCCATCCTGCACATAGCCTTGCGGCGGGATCAGCATCGCCAGATTGGTCTTGCCGCAGGCGCTGGGGAAGGCCGCCGCGATGTAATGCTTCTGGCCTTCGGGGTTCTCGATGCCAAGGATCAGCATGTGCTCGGCCAGCCAGCCTTCGTTGTGTGCCTGATGGCTGGCGATGCGCAGCGCATGGCATTTTTTGCCGAGCAACGCATTGCCGCCGTAGCCGGAGCCAAACGATTGGATTTCCAAATCTTCCGGGAAGTGCATGATGAAGCGGCGGTCGGGGTTCAGCTCGCCAATCGAATGCAGGCCTTTGACAAAGCTGCCCTCGCGCTCGATGCGCTGCAATGCCGCCGCGCCCATCCGGGTCATGATGCGCATATTGGCCACCACATACGGCGAATCGGTGATCTCGACACCGCAGCGCGACAGCGGCGAATCAATCGGCCCCATGCAATACGGCACCACGTACAGGGTGCGGCCCTTCATGCAGCCGGCAAACAGGCCGCGCATCTGGGTGCGGGCAATCTCCGGTGCCATCCAGTGGTTATTGGGGCCGGCATCATCGCGCTTGGCGGTGCAGACAAACGTCAGGTGCTCGACGCGCGCCACATCATCGGGATGCGAGCGGTGCAGATAGCTGTTGGGATGGGTGTCTTCGTTGAGCTTGATCAGCGTGCCATCGGCCAGCATCTGCTCGATCAATGCGGCGTTTTCCGCATCGCTGCCATCGCACCAGTGAATCTGGTCGGGCTGGGTCAGTTGGGCGATTTCATCGACCCATTGGTTGAGCGCGGCGAGTTGGCTGGTGGTGATGGTCATCGTGATCCCCTTCGATCAATCAAATTCGTACATGGCGGCCGCCGATATCAAGCAATCGACGACGGATTGGCTCAGGCTTTATGCGGGATCAGCGTCGCCATCATGTGGTCAACGTAATCTTCGAATTCTTCGCGCTGCATATCGCGCTGGCCCAGTTGCAGATTGAGCTGCAAAAAACCGACGTAGGCCGAATAGGCCAAGCGCGCGCGATGCTGGGCCGGGATCGGCTCCAGCCCGGCCTGACGGAAGGCGGCGGTGAGGTAATCCAGACGGCGCTTGGAGACGCGGCCAATCACCGGCTGCACCGATGGGTTATCCAGCGCCTTCAACAATTCGCTGTAGACCACATGCGATTGCACCTCGCGGGCGACCAGCTTGAACAGCGCGCCAAGGCGCTCGGCCGGGTCGGTCTTGCCATTGAGCTGGCCAAAGACTTCATCCTGCTCATAGCTTTCCCAGCGCTCCAGCGCCGCCTGCAATAGCGCATCGCGGGATGGGAAATGCCAATAGAAGCTGCCCTTGGTGACGCCCAGTTTGCGCGCCAGTGGCTCGACGGCAACCGCAGCGACGCCCTGCTCGGCGATCTGGTCAAGCGCAGCCCGCGCCCAGTCATCGGCACTCAGGCGGCCGTTGCGTTCGGTCTTTTGTGAAGTTGGGTTCATGACGCCATTTTAACCATACGCAGGGGTCAAAATGCGTATGCGGCATCGCAACAAAACAGAAACAAAGCGATATCGCACCTGGATGCCGCAGTGCAGCTTGACAGCCCCTTCAATAATCCATACTTTTCCGTATGGATGTGCTTTCGGCTAACCGGGCACGGCCTTACCTTCGCTTACCAACGACCATCCCTGCAGGAGTGCAGCATGAGTTTCGTCGCCCCCTTTCTTGTCATTCTTCTTGCCGCCGGTCTTGCGGCTTATCACCGCTGGCGTTTGGCGGTCTGGGCCGCGATCACCGCCGCCGGTCTGGTGGCCTGCTGGTTGCTGGATGCCCACCCCACCGCAACGATCATCGCGGCCGTGATCTCGGCCTTGATCGGCCTGCCGCTGTTGATCTCGCCGGTGCGCAAGGCGCTGATTACCTCATCGCTGCTGAAGTTCTACACCCGCATCCTGCCGCCGCTGTCCGACACCGAGCGCACCGCGCTGGAATCGGGCACGGTCGGCTTCGAGGGTGAGCTGTTCTCCGGCAAACCGGAATGGCAGCAGTTGCTCGACCAACCCAAGCCGGTGCTGACCGCCGAGGAGCAAGCCTATCTGGATGGCCCCACCGAAGAACTGTGCCGGATGGTGGACAACTGGGAAATCGACCATGTGCGCGCCGACCTGCCGCCGCATCTGTGGGCGTACATCAAGCAGAACAAATTCTTCGGCCTGAACATCCCGAAGGAATACGGCGGCCTCGGTTTCTCCGCGTTGATGAACCACAAGGTGATCCAGAAGCTGGCCTCGATCAGCACGGTGGTCAGCTCCACCGTCGGCGTGCCCAACTCGCTGGGCCCGGCGGAACTCTTGATGCACTACGGCACCGAAGAACAAAAGCAGCATTATTTGCCGCGTCTGGCCGATGGCCGCGAAGTGCCGTGCTTCGCGCTGACCGGCCCGTTTGCCGGCTCGGATGCGACATCGATCCCGGATTACGGCATCGTCTGCAAGGGCGAGTGGAATGGCGCGCAAGTGCTGGGCATCAAGCTCACCATGAACAAGCGTTACATCACGCTGGCCCCGGTGGCGACCTTGATCGGTGTCGCCTTCCGCATGTACGACCCGGATGGCCTGTTGGGCGATACGCAAGACATCGGCATCTCGCTGGCGCTGGTGCCGCGTGATGTGCCGGGCTTGGAAATCGGCCGCCGCCACTTCCCGCTCAACTCGCCGTTCCAGAACGGCCCGATCAAGGGCCGCGATATCTTCGTGCCGCTGTCGCAGTTGATCGGTGGTGAGGAATACGCCGGCCAAGGCTGGCGCATGTTGATGGAATGCCTGTCGATTGGCCGCTCGATCACCCTGCCCTCCACCGCCAGCGGCGGTGCCAAGATGGGTGCGGTGACGGTGGGCACGTATGCCCGCATCCGCAAGCAGTTTGGCCTGTCGATTGGCCGCTTTGAAGGTGTGGAAGAAGTGCTGTGCCGGATGGGCGGCCACGCCTATGCGATCAGCGCGCTATCGCAGGCCACCGCCGCCGCCGTGGCGCGTGGTGAAAACCCGGCCGTGCCTTCGACCATCTCCAAATACCATTGCACCGAGATGGGCCGGATCGTCGCCAAGGACGTGATGGACGTGATCGGCGGCAAGGGCATCATTCTTGGCCCGCGCAACTTCGCCGGCCGCGCGTGGCAGGCATCGCCGGTGGCGATCACCGTGGAAGGCGCCAACATCATGACCCGCTCGCTGATGATCTTCGGCCAAGGCGCGGTGCTCTGCCACCCGTGGGTGATGAAGGAAATGAAGGCGGTCGAGATTGCCGACCGCAAAGAACGCCTCGATACCTTCGATGGCGCGCTGTTTGGCCATATCGGCTACGCTATTTCCAACGCCGTGCGCAGCTTCTGGTTTGGCCTGACCGGTGCGCGCTTCGGCAAGGCACCGGGTGATGATTACACCCGCCGTTACTTCCGCAAGTTGAACCGCTACTCGGCCAATCTCTCGTTGATGGCCGATGTCTCGATGCTGCTCTTGGGCGGCAAGCTGAAGTTCAAGGAATCGCTGTCTGGCCGTTTGGGCGATGTGCTTAGCCAGCTTTACATCGTCAGCTCAATGCTGAAGCGCTACGAGGACGAAGGCCGCCCGGCCAGCGACCAACCGCTGTTGGCATGGGCGGTGCATGATTCGGTCAACAAGATCGAAACCGCACTATCCACCGCGCTGCGCAACTTCCCGGTGCGGCCGGTGGCATGGCTGTTGTGGCCGATCATCTTCCCGTGGGGCCGCCGTGCGCAGGCACCAAGCGACCGCTTGAACCACAAAGTTGCCAGCCTGTTGATGACGCCCAGCGATGCGCGTGATCGCTTGGCCGAAGGCGTTTACACCACGCCGATGCCGAACAACCCGGCCGGCCGCATCATCAGCTATCTGCCGAAGTTTGTGGTGGCCGAGCCGGTCGAACGCAAGTTCCAGAAGGCGCTGAAAAACAGCGATATCGAAGCGCTGGAATTCGACGACCAACTGGCCGAAGGCGTACGCGAAGGCTGGATCACCGATGATGAAGCCAGCCAGTTGAAAGAACTGCGCGCACTAACCCTCGACACCATCACCGTGGATGACTTCGACCCCGAAGAACTGCGCTCAGCCGGTTATGCCGGGCTGGTCGCCCGCGAAGGCGAAGAACCGCGCGCCGTCGCCTGATCGGCCGGATCACCAAGCCCCTGCTTCGGCGGGGGCTTTTTTCATCTGGAATAACACAATGAGTACCCTGAAAACCTGGCGCAATCTTGCCCGCCGCCCCGGTGGCCGCTGGCTGTTTTCCACACTGGTCTGCTTCAAGGCACCGTATTTTTCCAGCATCAAACCGCGCATGCAGGTATTGGAGCCGGGCAAAGGCGTGGCCACGCTCCGCCATCGTCGCCGGGTCAGCAATCACCTCGGCACCGTGCATGCCATCGCGCTGTGCAACCTCGCCGAATTTGTCGGCGGCCTGACCTGCGATGTCTCGACCCCGCGCACGATGCGCTGGATCCCGAAAGGCATGACAGTGGAATACCTGAAGAAAGCCCACGGCACGATGACCGCGACCGCCACCACGCACGTCGCGCTGGTGGAATCGGCCCAAGGCTATGACGCCCCGTTTGAAGTGCTGGTGCGCGATGAGGCCGGCGACACGGTGTTTCGTGCGGTGATCTCGATGTGGGTGTCGGCCAAGGGCTGAGGCGGCGGCGCTGCGTTCGCCCGCCCTACGGCAAGCGCTTCTGTTGCCGGATCACCTGCCACGCGCTGGCACACATCGCCAATGCAACGCCGATCCCGGCCACAAACACGATGCGCGTGCCGAACAGCGCCAAGCCCTTGTGCAACCAGACAAAGCTCAGATCACCACCGCGATAGACCGCCGTATCGATGAAGGCTTTGGCCTTGTAGCGCGATTGCCGATCAACCCGGGTATAGAGGGTTTCGCGGCCCGGTTTGGCCAGCGAGAACTCGCCGGCACGGGTGATGACCTGGGTGATGGCGACAAACAACGGCAGCGGCGACATCGCCAAAATGCAATAGCCGATCAAGATGCCAAACCCCGGGATCAGCAGCGCCGGGGCGATGCCATGGGTACGCAGCAGCCAGCGGGTCAGGAATAGCTGCACCACGATGGTCAGGCCGTTTACCGCCCAATCGATGCGCGAGTAATAGCGCGTGGCATCGGCGGCATCGGGCCAGGCGGCTCTGACGATGGCCGCCTGTTCGTTGTAGAGCAGCGTACCGACGCCCACCCCGAAGAACATCAACAAGGCCAGCGCGCGCAGCAGCGGATCACGGGCCACCAGCTTGAACCCGGCCCAGACCGAGCCGCCCATCGCCTCGCCCCGATTGCCCGGGTGCGGGTCGCCCTCGCGGCGCAGCGCCCACGGCCGCAACTGCATGATGCACAGCAGGCAGACGGCGAGAAACCCGGCCGATACCAGCAGCAGATTGCCCACGCCAATCCGCCCCACCAGCGATTGGGTGATCATCGGCCCGAGCAACGCGCCGATCGTGCCGCCGGCACCGATGAAGCCATACACGCGCTTGGCGTGATCATTGTCGAAGACATCGGCCATGTAGCTCCAGAACACCGATACCGCGAACAGGTTGAACACCGCCACCCAGACATAGAACAACGCGCCGCGCCCGGCAATTTCGCGATCAAACGCCAGCCAGAAACCAAGCAGGCAGGCGATGAAGATCAGGAACAACACCGGCAAAAACACCCGGCGCGGGAAGCGCGAGACCAAGGCGCCATACAGCGGCTGCAAGACCAGCATCGCCACGAAGGTGAGGCTGAAAAGTATCTGTAGGGTGAAATCACCCAGCGACCAGCCCTGCGCTTCGGCCCAGCCGATCCACGCATCGGGGAACACCGCGCTGGCATCGGCCGAGGCCCCCATCGCATCGCGCACCGGGCGCAGCACGTAATAGCCGCACAACAGGCAGAAGAAATACAGCAACGCCCACCACAGCGGTGGCGACTGGGCCAACTCGGCACGCAGTCTGGCGATGGCTGATTGAGAGGGGCTGGGCATGCACGCTCCATGTTCTGGCTGGCACGTTAGCCGATGCGCCACACGCTGGCTAGCGCGGCCGCAAACCGGCGGCATCGCGCACGCAACTTGTGTAGGTAAATCAATCAGATGCAGAAACTACCTGCACCTGTTCATGCAATCAGAAATTTCACTCATTAGTATGTCCGGGTGAACTTGCCGCTTCAGGGAATTCGATGAAATCACCGGCCCGAATCCGCCGCCTGCTGGCCCTGCAACTCGGCGTCGTGGCGATGCTGCTGCCGTTAGCCTCTGGCACCCCGGCGCAGACCGATGCCGACTGGCGCAGCCAAGCCGCCGCCGCCAGCCAACAGCCGCAACCCGCTGGCTCGGCGCTGGACCAATTTCTGCAATCGCGCGGCCAACCCGTGGCCGACCCGCTGGCACCGGCATCTTTGCCGTTTGATGCGCAAATTTTTGAAGGCATGGCGATGCAGTTGGTCGCCGATCAGCGCATCCCCGGTTTTGCGCTGGCCATCGTGCAGGATGGTCGCATCCTCTCCGCGCGCGGCTACGGCGTCACCGATACCCAGCGCCCAGAGCCGGTCGATGCGCATACGGTGTTTCGCTTGGCTTCGCTATCCAAATCCTTCGCCGGCACCTTGGGCGGCATGTTGGTTGAAGACGGCACGCTGGACTGGCAACAGCCCGTGGTGCGCTATGTGCCGGATTTCCGCCTGCAAAATGCCGAGTTCACCTCGCGCCTGTCGATCGGCAACATCCTGAGCCAAAGCACCGGCTTGCCGCGCAATGCCTACGACCGCGATATCGAACGCAATGCCAGCTACCAAACCGTGCGCGGCAAACTGGCGACCAGCCCGCTAAGCTGCGGCCCGGGCGAATGTTATTCGTATCAAAACGTCGCCTTCAGCGTGTTTGGCGATGTGGTGTATTCCGCCACCGGCCGCCTGTATGACGACAACGTGCAGCGCCGCATCTTGAAACCGCTGGGCATGCACGATGCCAGCCTTGGCCTTGAAGGTATTACCGGCAGCCCACGCTGGGCCAAGCCGCATGTACGCACCGCGCAAGGCTGGCGCCCGGTGATGCCCAAGCCCACTTATTACCGCTTGGCCCCGGCCGCCAGCATTCAGGACATGGCGCAGTACCTGTTGGCGCAAACCGGCCATCGCCCCGATGTGCTTTCTTCGCAATTGCTGGCCAGCGTACATGCGATCCGGGTGCAGACGCCCAACGAATTGCGCAGCTCCAGTTGGCGCCGTGAGCGCCTGACTGCCGCCGGCTACGGCATGGGCTGGCGCATCTACGATTACGCCGGCCACCCGATGTATTTCCACGGTGGCGCGGTGCAAGGCTATCGCGCGGCGATGGCGATCCTACCGGATCGCAACCTGGGCGTAGTGATGCTGTGGAACAGCGAAAGCAGCCTGCCATCCGGCCTGTTGCCGACCATCCTCGATAGCGCGATCGGCCTGCCACAGACCGCGTGGTTGAATCTGGCACCACTGCCCAGCACCGAGGCCAGCGATGAATTGAGTGGCGATGCCAGCACCACCGTTAACGCGCGCCCCAACTGATCCGCGCCGATATCCGGGGCGAGTCGGAGTCGGCTAAGCCAGGATGAAAAAAACCCGCGTTCAACGCGGGTTTTTGGTATCCGATGATCGGAACCCAAATCCTTCGGCGATCCCTGCCTGGGCGCAGCGATAGGCCGAAGGCGTCAGGGGTCAAACAGACGGCGTCAAGATCGGCGGCATCACCACCGGCACCGCCTTTTTTGCAGCAGG
>JAUNTK010000078.1:8336-13491 GCA_030538735.1 Pseudomonadota bacterium | reverse complement strand
CTTGGTTGACGGACTTTACAGCTTCAGTTGGTACGGCTCAGTGGGGGCAGGTCACTCTCGATCGCGCTGCAAGTGTTTGTGGTGCTGGCCCCGTTCTTTATGCAGTGGGTGGTCGATCAGGTATTGGTCTCGGCCGATAAATCCCTGCTCACCGTGCTGGCGCTGGGCTTTGGTTTGGCGATGCTGTTGCAAATCACCATTGGCCTGTTGCGTGGCTGGTCGGTGATTTATCTCTCCTCCAAGCTCGGCCTGCAATGGATGGGCAATGTGTTTGCCCATGCGCTGCGCCTACCGCTGGGCTTCTTCGAGCGCCGCCATCTGGGCGATATCACCTCGCGCATGTCATCGGTGCAAAGCATCCAGCAAACCCTGACCACCAGTTTTGTCGAGGCGTTGATCGATGGCTTGATGGCGGTGGTCACGCTGGCCCTGATGTTGATCTACAGCTGGAAGCTGGCCTTGGTCACGCTATTGGCCGTGGTGCTTTACTTCGGCATCCGCCTAATTGCCTACCGCCCCTTGCGCGATGGCACCGAACAGCAATTGGTTGCCGCCGCCAAACAACAAACCCATTTGCTGGAATCCCTGCGCGGGATGCAGAGCGTGAAAGTGGCCGGGGCCGAGGGCTTGCGCCGTTCCACCTACGATAATTTGATGGTGGATACGGTCAACCGCGAAATCCATCTTGCCCGGATGCGCCTGGGCTTCAATAGCGCCAGCCAGCTGGTGTTTGGCATCGAGCGCATTGCGGTGATCTGGATTGGCGCGTTGCTGGCGCTGGATAATGTGTTCTCGGTGGGCATGTTGATTGCCTATCTGGCCTATAAAGACCAATTTGCCCAACGCATGTCGGCCTTGATTGATAAGGCGATTGAGTTCCGCATGTTGCGTCTGCATGGCGAACGCCTCGCCGATATCGTCTTGACCGAGCCGGAAGATGCCGAGATCAAGCCAGAAACCACCATGCCCGATGAGGCGCGGATTGAGGTGGAGAATCTCGGCTTCCGCTATGCCGATGGCGAGCCGTGGGTGCTAAAGGCGTTGAGCTTGACCATCGAGCCGGGTGAATCGGTGGCAATCGTTGGCGCATCCGGCTGCGGCAAGACCACGCTAGTCAAGCTGATGCTGGGCTTGCTTAAGCCTAATGAGGGTGCGATCAAAATCGGCGGGCAAGATATCCAGAAGGCCGGGCCAAAGAATATCCGCACGATGGTCGGCGCGGTGATGCAGGATGACCAATTATTCGGCGGCAGCATCGCCGACAACATCAGTTTCTTTGACCAAGCAGTCGATCAGGAGAAAGTGGAACGCGCAGCAAAACTCGCCGCCATCCACGATGAAATCATCGCCATGCCGATGGGCTACCACAGCCTGATCGGCGATATGGGCAGCAGCCTCTCCGGCGGGCAAAAGCAGCGGGTGATTTTGGCGCGCGCCCTGTATCGCGAACCAAAACTGCTGTTTCTGGATGAAGCCACCAGCCATCTGGACGTGACCAACGAGCATCTGGTCAACGAAGCGGTCAAGCAGCTCGCCATCACCAAGGTGATCGTCGCGCATCGGCCGGAGACGATTGCCAGTGCGGACCGAGTGTTGGTGGTGCACGCAGGCAAGATCGTGCAGGAGATCAGGCCGGAACGGGTCGAGGTGGCGGCGTAGCGGCTGCGCGTGAAAGATGGGTCGCGGTAGTGGGGTGGGTCGCGGGCAAGGCCCGCTCCTACAGGGAGCGGGCCCGCTTGCGATTACCCGCCAGCCTTTACCACACCTTGATCTGCTGATCGGCCGGCAGGGCCATTGGCCCCGGCACTTTGCATTTGTAGCTTTGGGCGAATTCCGGCTGGTTGGCCAGCACGCCATTGACCCGCCATTTTCCCGGTGCCTGAGTGCTGGTGCCGGAGAGGAAGGTGGCCGCTTCCGCGCTCATCTGCTGCGCCCAAAGTCTGGCCCACGCGCTGTTGAAGGCGTGGCGCGCTTCCACGCTGGCCTCGGGGTTGGCTTTGCTGAAGGCGGCGTGCGCGAGTTCAAAGCCCGAGAGATCATTCAATGCCTGATTGCGTACCAAGCGGCCATTGACCTTGACGGCAGTCAGCATCGGGTAATCGTGGCTATCAAGCTGGTTGCCGGTGCGGGCCTGCAGGCCTTCCCACGCGGCGACATCGGCCGGTGTCCACCAATCGCGCACATTGCCGCTGGCATCAACATGGCGGCCGCGGGCGTCGATTGCGTGGGTGAGCTCGTGGCCGGCCAGTGCGCCGAAGCTGCCGTAATGCGCGGCCATGTCTTGGGCCATGTCGATCACCGGCGCTTGCAGCACGGCCGCGGTGACGATCAGGCGGTTGTGCGCCGGGTCGTAGGCCAGTGCCGGCTGCTGCGGCAGTACATCCCAGCGGCGGCTGCTGTTGTGGCGGCCGATCCGGCGCATTTCATCGTAATGGCGCCACGTCGAGGCGATCAGCATATTGCTGCCAAAGCTGCCACGGCCCATCGGTTGGATGCTGAAATCCAGATCGCGTGCCGGGGTGCCGATTTCGACGCGGGTCTTGGCAAGCTTGGCGCGGGCTTCCACCTTGGCCGCTTCGCTCATCCAGTGATTGCTGTCGATGCCGGCTTGCAGGGCTTGCAACACCTCTTTGGCGATGCTGTCGGCGCGGCTCTTGGTGGCGGCCGGCAGATAGCGGTTGGCGTATTCGCGGCCCAGCATCGGGCCAGCGGCCAGGTTGATCGCATCAAGGGTTTGCTTCCAGCGCGGGGCCGGTGCGGTTTGGCCCAGCAGCACTTGGCCACGGAATTCAAAATCCGCTTGGCGGAATGAGTTGGAGAGATACGGCGCCATCGCATTGCCGACCTGATAACGCAGATAGACCTTCCACTGGTCGGCGCGCAGGCCGCCGATCAGGCCATCGATCTGCTGGAACATTGCCGGATTGGCGATCGAAACCACATCATCCTTGACCCCTTGCGCCTGGATGAACTCGGCCAGTTGCAGGTTGCGATATTGCTTTTTCAGATCATTGATCGCGACGGGCGCGTAATTGCCGCGCGGGTCACGCAGGCTGGCCAGCGGGCGCGATGCCTGCGCCAGCCGGGTTTCAAGATCGAACACCGCTTGCACATCGGCCTGCAGGCGGTTGGCCGGGGTGCCGGTCAGGGTCAGGATCTTTTCGACGTAAACCCGGTAGCGGCCCATCAAGGCCACGGTCTCGGCATCCTGACGGGTGTAGAAGGCCGGGTCGGGCAGGGCGATACCGCCTTGGGCGAAGTAGCCGATATGGCGTTCGAGATCATCCAGATCGATATCGGCGCTGAAGTTGAACACCGCCGGGATGCCCACCTGATGCAGGGCGGCGATAGCCGCAGGCACATCGCGGCTGCGGCGGATGCCATTGATGCGATCAAGCAACGGCGCGATGGGTTTGGCGCCATCGGCCTCCACGGCCGCCTCATCCAAGCCGCTGGCCCAGAAATCGCCAAGCAGTTTTTGCACATTGTTTTGCGGCGATTGCATCGCGGCATCCAGCAAATCGCGCTGCTGCTGTTGGCTGCGTTCAACCAACTGGCCAAGCGCGGTCACGCTGTTGGTGCCGGCCGGGGCGTGCACGGCGGCCAGCCACTCTTTGTTGGTCGCGGTGTAGAAATCGGTGCATTCCGCGCTGACTGCCGGTGCGCGTGCCGGGGCGCGTTTGCGCTGGGCGTTGGCATCAGGGGCGACGGCGCTGGCGGTCAGGGCGACAAGCAGGGCGAGGGCAAGCGGCTGGGGGCGAAGCATCATGCAGGTGTCCGGATGGGCAAAGCGGCAAGGATAGCAAGCCCGGATCAACGCCCGGTTGATGCGGCCACCACATCCGGGTTGGCGGTCACATTGTGGACAGTCGGCTTACCGCCGCTCGCGGTCATCGACATCCAAACTGCTGACCTGGCCATCCTCGCGCACCGGGCCGACAAAACGGGTTAGCTCATCGCCCAGCAAGGACATGCTGCCGATGTGGCGGTCATTGCCATCGCGTGAGTATTCAAAACGGTAGCTGCGCTCCAGCCCCAGCCGGCCATCGCTGCGGCGGCGGATGCGAAAGCCGGTGCCGTGCACGCTTTGATCTAACCATTGCACACCGGCACGGCGGCAGGCGCGGCGGCCGATTTCTTGCGCCTGCTCGGCGGCGCGGCGTGAGGCATTGATCCAGACCATCAGCGCGCCAACGGCAAGCAACAGCCAAAGCATGGTTTCCATCGGTTCTTAGTATCCGGGTTTGAGCTTGAGCAAGGCGGCCCAGTTTTGCCGGTTCATGCTGCAGGCGGCCTCGTTTTGCGGGCTGCAGGCCGGTGATTGGCCATCCTCATCGCTGCCCACCCAGTCGTTGCTGATCGGCCGTGGCAGGATGGCGCGGCCTTGCGGGTCGAGCCGCAATTTGCGCATCGTCACCATATTGGCGACGTTGCCGCCGATTAGCCAGACCTCGTTCGGGGTGATGTTGACCGCGATATCGCAGTGCGATTGCAGGCCGGCATTGCTGCTGGCAAGAAAGCTGGAAAGGCCGCCGTAGCCAACCACCACCCGGTTGTTGCGCACATAGCAAAGCATGTCGCCAAGCGCGACGGCGGTCTGGTTTGGGTCGGCAAAGCCATACGGGCCGTTGTCGTGGTAGGCGGCGCGGATGTAATCGATATGGCTGGGCGAATGGCGGAATCCATTGGCACCGGCCTGCGCCATCACATACGAGATGAAGGCGGCCGACCACGGCGCGTCGATGACGAAGCTGCGGCATTCGTTGCGTGCGAAACTGGACGACAACGGGCTTTGGCATTGATACGAAGCGGAATAACTGCCAAATACCCGGCTCAAGGTGCCGCTATCGCGCCAATAGGCAACCACGCGCTCCCACGGCTCGCTGCCATCCATCAAGCGCGAGCGTTCAGCCTCGGCGACGCGGCGGCTGGTCAGGCGGCCGTTGACATCGATAAAGGGCTGATACCACGCGGCATGTTCGCGGTTGGCGATTTGCACGATGCGCGATACCAGCGGCGTGCCGGCCGGGAATACCGCTGGCGCTGCCTGCCACGCCGGGCGGTTGGGCAGGCCGGGGTCGATCGGCAACTCATCCGGCGATGTTGGCGGCGTGGCGGGTGGCGCGGTTTGGGCCGGTGGCGCGGGCGCGGGTTT
>JAUNTK010000078.1:0-8310 GCA_030538735.1 Pseudomonadota bacterium | reverse complement strand
GCCGCACATCACGCTGAGCAGGGCAAGGTTGCGAAGGGTCGCTGGGGTCATCGGTGGCATCGGCGTGCGGTGAGGTGGCTCAATCCTGCCATGAACGCGATCAAGCGAGTGTGGCGGGCACCGGGCCCAGCTTCATCGATAGGTCGATGGCGCGCACATGCTTGGTCAGGCCGCCAATCGAGATGTAATCAACGCCATCCTCGGCGATGCCGCGCAGGGTATCCATATCAACCCCACCGGAGACCTCCAGCGGGATGCGCTTGGCGAATTCCTCGCTGGCGATGCGGACGGCGGCGCGGCGCTCATCGGCGCTGAAATCATCGATCAAAATACGGCTGCAGCCCACCGTCAACGCCTCGCGCAATTCGTCGAGTGTTTCGACTTCGATAATCAGCGGCAAATTGGGCGATTGCGCTTTCGCCGCTTTGGCGGCGCGGGTCAGCGAGCCGAAGGCGCGGATATGGTTTTCCTTCAACATCACCGCATCAAACAAGCCGATCCGGTGGTTGTGGCCGCCACCCATGCGCACCGCGTATTTCTGCGCCAAGCGCAGGCCGGGCACGGTCTTGCGCGTGTCGAGGATTTTGGCTCCGGTGCCGGCCACCGCATCGACATGCTGAGCGGTGAGCGTGGCGGTGCCGGAGAGCGTCTGCAAAAAATTGAGTGCGCTGCGCTCGGCGGTGACCAAGGCGCGGTTATGGCCGCGCAAGGTGGCGATCACCGTGCCGGCCTTGACCCGCGCCCCTTCCTCGATGCGCCAATCGATCTCGACCGTGGGGTCGAGCAGGCGATGGGTGGCATCGAACCACGGCCGCCCGGCGATCACCGCGTCTTCCTTGCACAGCAAATAAGCGACATCCGGCGCATCCGGCAGCAGCGCGGCGGTAACATCGCCATCGCCGACATCCTCCATCAGTGCGCGATGCACATCCTCGGCGACGTGGGCCGGATGCGGCGGCACAATCTGTGGTGCGGCGTGGCTCATGCGGCCAAACCGCCGATGGCCGATGTATCCAAGCCTTCTTCCGGCAGCAGTACCGGGATGCCGTCATCGATGCGATAAATGCGTTTGCCATCGCGGGTGACCAATGCCTCGCGCAGGGGCTCGGCCTGCGCGTGATCGCCGAAGCGCACCGCGCCTTGTTCGATCGCCGCGTTGAGCGTTTTCAACTTGCCGGCATCCAGCAGCGCCAGCGGTTGGCGGGTGACCGGGCAGGCGAGGATATCAAGCAGCTTCTTGTCCATGGGCGTGTGGCGTGGTTGCGGGGCCGTTAGAATACGTCTTTAGTTACATGGGGACAGCCATGGCTGCCGACAACACGCCCAAGCTGGGCATCGTGATGGGCTCGCGTTCGGATTGGGACACCATGAAGCACGCCGCCGACAAACTCGACGCCTTGGGCGTGCCCTACGAAGTGCGCGTGGTCTCGGCGCACCGTACCCCGGATGTGTTGTTTGATTACGCCGCCACTGCCGCGCAACGCGGCTTGCGCGCGATCATCGCCGGGGCCGGCGGTGCCGCCCATTTGCCGGGCATGTTGGCCTCAAAAACCGCGCTGCCGGTATTGGGCGTGCCGGTGCAATCCAAGGCGCTCAACGGCATGGATTCACTGCTTTCCATCGTGCAGATGCCGGCCGGGATCCCCGTCGCCACGTTTGCCATCGGTAATGCCGGCGCGGCCAATGCAGCCCTGTTTGGCGCGGCGCTCTTGGCCCACGACCACCCCGCGATTGCCGAGGCGCTGGCCGCATTCCGCCACAAGCAAACCGCCGATGTGATGGCGGCCGACGACCCGCGCATCGAACGCACATGACGACAGTCGGCATTCTGGGGGGCGGGCAGTTGGCCCGCATGATGGCGCTATCCGGTGCGCCGCTGGGCCTGCGTTTTCTGGTGCTCGATAACACGGCCGAGGCTTGCGCCGGGCAGTTCGCACCGATGGTGGTGGGCGATTATGGCGATGAGGCGGCGCTGGCCGAATTCGCCGCCAAGGTGGATGTCGCCACGTTTGATTTTGAGAATGTCCCGGCCGCCGCCGCCGAATGGTTGAGCCGACAGGTGCCGGTTTTCCCCAACCCGCGCGCGCTGGGCCTGACCCAAGACCGCCTGGCCGAGAAAACCCTGTTCCGCGAACTCGGCATCCCGGTGCCGGATTTCGCCGATGTGCCGGATCGCGCCGCGCTGGATGAGGCCGTGGCCAGGCTTGGCACGCCCTGCATCCTCAAGACCCGACGCTTGGGTTACGACGGCAAGGGCCAGTTCCGTATCAAGACCGTGGCTGATGTCGAGGCTGCATGGCAGGCACTGGGCGCGCAGGCGGATAAGACTGGCCTGATTCTGGAGGCCTTCGTGCCGTTCCAGCGCGAATTGAGCGTGATCGCCGTGCGTGGCCGCGATGGCGAATTCCGCAGTTGGCCGCTGACTGAAAACTGGCATGTCGATGGCGTGCTTTCCGCCAGTCTGGCCCCGGCGGTGGTTGATGAGGTTTTGCAGGCGCGTGCAATCGCCCATGCCCGCGCGCTGGCCGAGGCGCTGGATTATGTCGGCGTGTTCGCGCTGGAGTTGTTTTGCCGCGATGGCGAATTGCTGGCCAACGAGATCGCCCCGCGCGTCCACAACTCCGGCCACTGGACGATTGAAGGCAGCGAAACCAGCCAGTTCCAGAACCATCTGCGCGCCGTGCTTGGCCTGCCGTTGGGCGATACCCGGATGGTTGGTCTCGCGGCGATGCTGAACTGGATCGGCACCCTGCCCGATGCCAATGCCGTGCTGCGCGAGCCCGGCGGCCATTGGCATGACTACGGCAAATCACCGCGCGCCGGGCGCAAAGTTGGCCATGCCACGGTGCGCGATGATTCCCGCACGGCACTGGCCGCAGCACTGCAACGGCTAGGCGATGCACTGGGCCGCGAGGCGCAGGTGGCACCAGTGATTGCGGCGCTGGGGTAGGGAAGGGCCGTTTGTATCAAACGCGCCCGTATTCGGTATCGTCCAATCAAAAATGAAAAAGGCCGGGAGTCCTGGTCATAATCGGCTGACAAACCCAGGCTTTTCGGCATATTGGTTTGTCATAATCAAACAAGGCGGCTTCCCGCTTATATCGCCCCACGGCTCAGGTCGGTTGCGATGGCGGGGGCGCCATGACGATCCGCAGCGTGCAACCAAGCGCGACGTGTATCGCACTGGCTGTTGCATCCCATCGCGCCCAAACTGCCGCTGCGCGAGCGCCGGGCCTTTGCACATCACCCAGCAAACAAACCCCAGCCGAAACCGGGGTTTGTTTGTAGCCTGAAAACCTGCCGAAGCAGAGTTTTTCTTGTTGAACAGACGCAAAGCAGCGGATATCAAAAACGGACTTGCACGCCCAGATTCCAGTAGCGACCGATTACGTCGTACCACTGCGGGAAGGTATTGCCCGAATTAGTGGACGTGGTGCCAATGGTATTGCCCACCATCGGTGGTTTTTTGTTCATCACGTTATTGACCGATAGTGTCAGTCGGTAAGTATGCGCAAAGCGATAACCAACGCTCAGATCGTGATAAGTGAAGGCCGGAATACGGGAATACTCGGGACGGAAATTGGTCTTCAGCGGTTCGACTTTCATCGCGGATTGGTGACGCACGCGCCAGCTCAGATCCCAGCCATCCTTGGTCCATGCCGTGGTCAGGTTGGATTTGAAGCGGAACGGGCCGAACCCGCAGTCAGTGCTGTAATAGCCACGGCAATCACGGTCAATCGAGGTGGGCGTGGCCTGATCGAAGAACTCGCGCGTCCACGTCGATTGCGAGGCAAAGTTGAGGCGGCCGGCACTACCGAGATTCAAATCGTAATACATGCCCAGGTCGAAGCCCTTGGTGCGGATGCTGCCCAGATTGTCCAAGCCTAGCAGGATGCCATCCGAGCCACCGCCACCCAACAAGCCGGTATCGGGGTCGCGGCCCAGAATCTCGCACCCGGCAACATAGCCCAAGCCGGGATTGCTGGCGGCGTCGTAGCACGCGGCGATGCGGTCACCGACTGTCGGGCCGGAAATCGCTTCGTCAATCTTGATCTGCCAATAATCCAAGGTCAGCGAGAAGTTCTCGATGAAGCGGGGTTCAAACACCAGACCGATGGTACGGGTGTCCGCCACTTCCGGGGTCAGCAACGGGTTGCCACCGTTACGCACGTTCACCTGCCCGGCATTCGGCTGCGAGAGGCTGCCCAACTGCGACACCGGCACGCCTGTCAGACGACACAGGTTGGACATGGTGCCCGCGGTATTGGCATCGGCCTGATTGACCTGGGTACCGGCACAGGGATCATTGGCCAGGTTGGCCAAACCAGTGACGACTGGTGCAAACAGCTCGTTGATATTGGGCGCACGCACCGCACGCTGGAACATGCCGCGAATAGTGATATCTTCCACCGGCTTCCATGCCAAACCATATTTCCAGGTGCCGTAGCTGAAGCTGCTGTTGTCGGATGTCTTGAACTTGGAGCGACGGTAGCCCAGTTCAAGGTTCAGACTATTGAAGGCGGTCATATCCTCGATGATCGGGATGATCGATTCCAGATACGCTTCATTGATGGTGAAGCTGCCGCTGCGATTGGGGGTGGGTGCGCCTGTGCCGAGCACTTCGCCACGGGTCTGGGTGGCCACGTCCGCAGACGTGCCGGCATCCATTTTGCGTCGCTCGACACCAAACGCCAGGCCGATCGGTGTTTGCGCCCACGGACTCTTGATGGTCTCACCGAGATCGCCGTTGACGAAGGCGGAAAACACTTTCTGCCGCACGGTGGCGGTACCCACCGATGTCACGTCGAGGAAGTTGAACATTTCCGGGGTGATGCTGCCCTCGCCACCGAAGATATTGAACGGCACACAACCATTGCTGGTATCCACACAGGCCGTCGTGCTGGTCGCATTCAATGCCTGTCGCAGCTTGCTTTGCGAGCCCCAGTTGATGCGCGCACTTTCCTGCACCGATTTGCCTTGAGAGTAATAGGCATCGTATGACCAGTTATCGGAAATATCGCCACGCAGGCCAAACACGTATTGGTGGGTCTTGGTTTCGATATCGTTCAAACGCGGGCCGTATTCGGTAAACCGGCGGTTAAGCGCCATGTTGACCAACGTGCCGTCGCCTTGGACACAATTGGCCGCCGCAATATTGAGGCCAGTACAGATCTGCTGGCGCATCGGCTCGGGAATATAGGGGTTGCCGATCGGCACGGCAAAGGTATTGCCAAATGACCCGCTGGGGGCAAGGCTCAGTTGCACCAACGATTTGGTATAAAACGCCTGTGCATAGACTTCAGCCTGTGGCGTAATCTCGAAGCGGCCAAGGAAGGTGCCTTGATCGCGCTTCATCGGGGTGTAGAAGTAATTGAGTGGGTTGAAGTTGTAAGTCTGGTAGCGCGGCACCAGCTGGCCAGTGGCGACATCCACCTGCTGGTTGGCCAGCGTACTGCTGCCGATCACCGATACATGGCTGGGCAGGGTTGCCCAAGAGCCTTCGGGCTGACCAGTGGAGGAATTGATCGATACCAGCCCGACCTCGCGATCACCTTGAAACAGCTCGCCACTCTTGGTGTGGCCGGCACTCAGCGTGACATTGCCGCGGCCTTCGGCAAAATTGAGGCCACCAGTGATATCGATGCGCCGCCGCACCTGCTGGCTGCCGGGCATCGATTGTCCGGTGGAGGCCGAAACCTCGACACCCTCGAAATCCCGGCGCAGCATGAAGTTGGCCACTCCCGAGACGGCATCCGCACCATAGACAGCCGATGCACCCCCGGTCAGAAAATCCACGCCACTCAACAAGGACAGCGGGATGGTGTTGACGTCCACTTGGCCATTGAGGGTATAGGGCACCATGCGCCGGCCATCCACCAGCACCAGATTGCGATTGGAGCCCAGGCTTCGCATGCTCATCATCGCGCCGCCGTTTGAACCGTTATTGGTACCCGGGCCTACCGGTACGCTGATACCTGGCGAGGTACGCACGAATTCTTCGGCCGATACTGGCTGGGTTCGATCTATCGTTTCACGGTCAACCGTCATGACCGGGCTGGATGTGGTCAGCCCCGGTACTGCTACCCGGCTGCCGGTCACGGTGACGGTATCCAATGCTTTTGCTTCGCGACTGGATTGCTCCGCCTCGGCGCTGGGTTGTTGCGCGAGCAATGTGGGCGATGCTGTTGCCAGTAACGCGATGATGATGCCGTCACACAGAATATTTCGCTTCATTCCCTTTACCTCCAAATTGAGATTGATGGATCAGTCGAAATGCATATTCCCACTCTGTCCCGAAGATGGCAGGGCAAATCCGGAGAAGGGCGTGCTTGCTCTTGTCAACGTGGTGGAAGCCCATAATCGAAGCCATATGCCATGACTGCCTTGCGCTGCGTCTTCCCTGCGAAACCTCCGTAATATTTCGGAGCTTCCCTGTTCCGCACCGGCATGCCTCGGGACGCTTCACTGCTATACAACATCTCTTTAACAAAGAAAAGCCCGGCCATCCGGATTGGCATGCAATGAAGAATTGGCCGATGTTGGTCACACGGCGTTCGGGCGACAAAGCACGGCCATTACATGGAAATCACTTAAGCATCTTGCGTATTAATAATTATTAACGGACGTTCATGTTGGCGTCTTGAACGATGGCGGCTTGGGTGATGTGCGCAATACAGGGCG
This sequence comes from Pseudomonadota bacterium, assembly GCA_030538735.1. Classification (GTDB taxonomy): domain Bacteria; phylum Pseudomonadota; class Gammaproteobacteria; order Xanthomonadales; family Xanthomonadaceae; genus Solilutibacter. The sequence goes on along the minus strand of JAUNTK010000078.1, from coordinate 1,629 downwards.
GCATGCGTTGGTGCCCAGGGTGGCGCACGCACGGTAGGGGCACGGTGTATTACAAGCCATTCGCCAGCGCCGGGCCGTTCAAACCCTATTGATTGCTGGCGCGAACCGTTCGCAGACGGCCATGCAGGTGGTGTGAAGCGTCAAGCCGCTGCTGATTCAGCAAGCCAGACGGCAAAAACCCCGCCGAGGCGGGGTTTTCAGGCCGCTGGCATCCTTGTCGAGGCAAGGGCGGTCGCGGCATTGAGCCGGGAATCCCGGCCTTTCGCATCGTGCTGGCGGCAACGATTACTTCATGTTGCCGGCAACGAAATCCCAGTTGACCAGATTCCAGAAGTGCTCCAGATAGCTCGGGCGGGCGTTGCGATAATCGATGTAGTAGGCGTGTTCCCAGACATCGCAGGTCAAGAGTGCGGTGTCGTCGCCGGTCAATGGGGTGGCGGCGTTTGAGGTGCTGACCAGCGCCACTGAGCCATCGGGGCGCTGCACCAGCCACGCCCAGCCGGAGCCGAAGGTGCCGATCGCGGTCTTGGTGAACTCTGCCTTGAAGGTGGCGAAATCGCCGAATGCCTTGTTGATCGCATCCGCCAATTTGCCGCTCGGCTCGCCGCCGCCGTTGGGCTTCAGGCAGTTCCAGTAGAAGGTGTGGTTCCACACTTGCGCGGCATTGTTGAACATGCCGGCCTGCGATTTCTTGATGATGTCTTCCAGCGCCATGTCGGCAAATTCGGTGCCTTCGATCATCTTGTTCAGATTATCGACATAGGCCTTGTGGTGCTTGCCATAGTGGTAGTCGATGGTTTCGCCGGAGATGTGCGGCTCCAGTGCGGTGCGGTCGTAGGGAAGGGCTGGCAGCTCGATGGCCATGTCTGGCTCCTTTTTCGGGTGGGGCCGCGACGGATGTGTCACGGTGAACGATTACAATGGGTGATTGTACTGACCCCCATCGTCGTCTGTGCGTCAAGGCGGCAACCCAGGAGCCAAATCGATGTCCGTGATGGACCGCATCAAGACCGAAGTCGAATCCCACCCCGTCGTGTTGTTCATGAAGGGCACCCCGCAGTTCCCGATGTGCGGCTTCTCCAGCCGTACCGTGCAGGCGTTGAAGGCTGCCGGTGCGGAAAAACTGCATACCGTCAACGTGCTGGAAGACCCGGAAGTGCGCGCCAACCTGCCGCGTTATTCCAACTGGCCAACCTTCCCGCAATTGTTCATCAATGGCGAGTTGATCGGCGGCTGCGATATCACCATCGAACTCTACGAATCGGGCGAACTGGCCCGCATCGTCAGCGAAGCCGGGCAGGCGTGAGCGCAGCCGATCCACAGGCGTTGGCCGGCCGCACCATCCTGATCACCGGCGCCACCGGTGGCTTGGGCGAAGCGGCCACCTTGATCTTGTCGGCGCGCAACATCCGCAAGCTCAACAAGGTGTACGACGCGGTCAAGGCCGTCGGCCCCGAGCCGTTGCTGTACCCGATGGATTTGGAAGGCGCCACGCCCGATGACCATCTGCAATTGGCCGAGCGGGTCAAGGAGGCATTCGGCCAGCTTGATGGCCTCTTGCACTGCGCCGCCGAGTTCCGCGCCCTGACCCCGCTGGAGTACACCGACCCGGCCAATATCGCGCGTGCG
>JAUNTK010000077.1 GCA_030538735.1 Pseudomonadota bacterium | reverse complement strand
GAGCAGCCCAGAGTTTCCTAGACATCTACTTGCCGCTTAGCGCGTAGCGCTTTTCGTACTCTACTGGCGACAGGTCACCAACGGAACCATGTCGCCTGATCGGGTTGTAGAACATCTCGATGTAATCGAACACGTCCGATGCCACAGCCGCTCGTGTCGGACAACCGCATAGCTCAAAAGATGTTATGTTGTATACCGCAATGCGATGTCGGCTGGAGCGGGCGCACCAGGGCTAGTAAGAGCTGCCCCGGTAGAGGTGGCCTGCTACGGATTAGAACACAGGATATCTCCTATCCAGGTGCAGCAGAACGAAACTACAAAGTCAATTGGACTCAGGAGCAATTCGAACGCCATCTCAGGGCGAGCGGGTATCAGTCTCAATCAATTGAGACCAAGAAGGGGGGTACGGTAACGAATTGGTTTGACACGGATGGGAACAAAACTTTTACGACTCGAAGTTTTTCCAACAGTGGCGGCGCAAGCACGGAGATACACTCGAAGGATGGGATTGCAACCAAGATTCGTTTTGAGGAAGAAAATCGTCGATGAATTTCATAACTTCGCGTGAAGAATTCAATGCGGCGCATGAGACGCTTCTTGATCTTATTGCGCTTGACAAGCCACTTGGGCGCAGCTCATTTTCTAATAATTTGACTGAATTTCGCCTATTAAGCTTTTCTTCTATACTCAATCGGTATTTCTTCCGGGCCATTAGAGAGCTTGGTCATGATATTGGAGATGCGTCAATGTATCTCATGACAACAGATCCTGATCCGGTCGAATATGAACGAGATTTTGGCCGATACAATGCGATTACTTTTGATGCATCAGATACATCAAAGGATTTTTTATCCACACTAAATGACGGCCCGAACGGTATTTCTGCGGCGTCAATCATGGATAACTCAGACCTGTTGTTCGTGTTCCCAAGTGACAAGAAATGGCTAGTCGCAGGAAGCAGAGAAATAAATCTCGCCATGTGCTGCTTTGTCAATCGTGACGTAAGGACTAAATTTCAACGGAATTACAAATGGGGGTTCTTCAAAAACGCTGAGTCCGCAGCCACGTTTTCTTTTGAAACAACAGGGCGCACCATCAATCCGTCTTCTCTCCCAGTATAATTTTCAGTTGCAAAAATAAGACCCATGCACGCATTAAGCACAGAGCCATGATTCAGACCGCATCAAGGGGGGGGGAGCCACCAGCAACTTAAGCATGTCCTTGATGATGGGAAGCTTGGGGGGGGGGCAAGTGATTCACAAGATTGACGAGTATGCTTCGTTAATTTCCGACTTCATCAACGGAGATATTGATGCAGTGGAGTTCAGGGACAGGTACCTTGATAAGTTCAAAAATGAGGAAGTGTCGCTTCCAGAGAGAAGCTTTGATGTCTTGGACCGGCTATTTGGCGATATTGATTCTTTCACGGAAGATGAGGAACTCTTGGCCTCAATTCCTGACTTTTATGTCGATGCTAAGCAATTGAAGAAGCGGGCGATAAAAGCAGTCACTGAGCTCGCCAAGACTGCTTGAAACTGGATTGCCAAAATAGCGAATGAGGTTGAAACATTTTCGATGCCTGACAAGCAAAAGGCCCGCATTGTGCACTTTTCATTCTTGCTGTTGTAAGTGGCTGACATCCTCCCCGCGTTAGGCCCGAGCAGAGCTGGAAAATTCGGCGCGGGGTTGAGGAGTGAATCGGGATGGGAGAACTACTACTTGACGCGAGTCAACCGACTGGCCTGTTCCAGTTGTTGTTGCAGTTTCAGTGCAGGCCCACACCGACGCTGCCTCCAATTATCGAATGACCTACATCCGCTCAACATCATGCACCACCTGCAGGCGGCGCACGCGGCGCATCACTTCGGATAGGTGGTGGATGTCATGCACTTCGATGCCGAAGCGGATCAGGGTGACGCTGCCATCGCGGTCGAGATAATCGACGCTATCGATATTCGATTCGGCCTGCGCAATCGCGGCGGCGACCTGCGCCAGTACGCCAGGCCGGTTATCGACATCCACCTTGAGGCTGGAGGCGTAATCGCCGGAGACGCCACGATCCCAGCCGATCTCCACCCAGCGTTCTGGCGCGCGCCGGTAATCGACCAGATTGGGGCAGCTCATGCGATGCACCACCACGCCCTTGCCGGCGGTGTGGAAGCCCATGATTTCGTCGCCGGGGATCGGCTGGCAGCAGTTGGCGAAGCTGATCACGCCGCGCTCGGCACCGGTGATAAGAATGCGGTCATCGTGGCCGAGTGCGGCCAACGCCTCATGCGGGTGGCCGCGCGTGGCCGGGTTGCCGTCGTCATCGCCGAGCACTAACCATTGCGCCACTTGCATGGGCATGCGGTTGCCCAGCGCGATATCGGCCAGCAGGGCCTCCAAGCGCGGGTAGCGTTGCTCGCCCAGATATTTTTCCAGCCGGCCTTTGGGCAGGCGCTCTAGGCTGGAATCATTGGTTTCCAGCGCGGCCTCCAGCATGCGGTGACCAAGCTGCACGGCATCCTCGTGTTCGACTTGCTTCAACTGCTGGCGGATCGAAGTACGCGCCTTGCCGGACACCACAAACTCCAACCACTGTGGTTTGGGCGATGAAGTTTTCGCCGTGACCACTTCCACCGTCTGCCCGCTGGATAGGCGGCTGCGCAGCGGCATCAATTTGCCATCGATACGGGTGGTGACCGCGTGGTTGCCGATATCGGTGTGTACCGCGTAGGCAAAATCCAGCGCGGTGGCATTGCGCGGCAGCGAGAAAATGCGCCCCTTCGGGGTGAACACATAGACCTCGTCCGGGTACAGATCAACCTTGACGTTTTCCAGAAACTCAAGCGACGAGCCAGTGCCGCGCTGGCTTTCCATCAACTCGGCCAGCCAATTGCTGGCACGCGACAGCGGGCTCGACGCCTCGCCGCCCTGTTTGTATGTCCAATGTGCGGCGATCCCGCGCTCGGCCAACAAGTCCATTTCCTCGGTGCGGATCTGCACTTCGATCGGCGCGCCATACGGGCCAAACAGCACGGTATGCAGCGATTGATAACCGTTGGCCTTGGGGATGGCGATGAAATCGCGGAAGCGGCCATCGACCGGTTTGAAGGTGGAATGCACCACGCCCAGCGCGTGATAGCACTCCGCGACACTGGCCACCACGATGCGGAAGCCAAACACATCCATCACCTGTTCAAGCGATTTGTGTTCTTCGCGCATCTTGCGGTAGATGCTCCACGGCGATTTCAGCCGGCCGATCAGGCGATGGTGGATGCCCTCCTTGGCCAGCTTCTGCGCCAGTTGCGCCTCGATCTGGATCATCGCCTCGCGCCGCACCACGGGCTGTTCGCGGATGCGCTTGGCGAGCGCTGCATACCGCCACGGGTGCAGGGCCTGAAAGCTCAAATCCTGCAACTCGGCCTTGACCAGATTCATGCCCAGCCGCTGGGCGATGGGCGCATACACATCCAGCGTTTCGCGGGCGATGCGCTGCTGGGCCGCGCCACCTTGCGCGCCCAACGTGCGCATATTGTGCAGACGGTCGGCCAGCTTGATCAGGATGACACGCAGATCGCGCGACATCGCCAACATCATCTTGCGGAAGGATTCGGCCGCTGCCTCTTGGCGGTCGCGGAACTTCAGCTTGTCGAGCTTGGTCACGCCTTCGACCAACTCGGCCACGGTTTCGCCAAACTCCTCGGCGATCTGCGCGGAGCTGAGCGGCGTGTCCTCGATGGTGTCGTGCAAGACGGCGGCGGCCAGCGCCTTGAAATCCATCCGCTGCTCGGCCAGCACCTGCGCCACCGCCACCGGGTGGGTGATGTAGGGCTCGCCAGATTTGCGCATCTGGCCATCATGGGCGGCCGCGCCCACCTCCCACGCGCGCACCAAGGCGGCGCGATCGGCATCGCTTAGATAAGACGCGGTATCCAACAACGCCTGCACATAGCCCGGCACCGGCTCACCGGCCGAGGTGCGCATCGCGCTCGCGCGTTGGGGGGAATCGCACTGGGTCATGAGTTGAGACTAAGGCTTCACGGCCGGCAAAAAAAGGGGGGCTGCACCGATGCCTGCACACGGATACGAAGAACCCCGCCGAAGCGGGGTTCTGAGTGACGCGGGCAAGCCAGCGAAGGCGATCAGTCGTCGCCCTTCATGTCGTCTTCGTCGCGCACCATTTCGGCGGCGGCCCATTCAAGCGCTTCGCGCTCCTTGCGCGCCTTCTCGGCCTTTTCCACGGCATCGATCAAGGGCTCATCAACCACGCGCTCGGCGATTTCGCGCAGCGCCAACACGGTTGGTTTGTCGTCGCCCTCATTTTCCAGACGCGGCTCAACGCCCTTGGCCAGCTGGCGGGCGCGCTTGGCGGCCAGCATGACCAGCTCGAAACGGTTATCAACGACTTCCAGACAATCTTGTACGGTGATGCGGGCCATGCTCTGCTCCACGGCCAAAGGCCGGGCTGGTGAATTCGGAACTGGGTATTCTACGAGCAAGCCCGGCGCATGGCAAATGCGGTTGATTGGCGCTGGCGTGACGGCGGAATTACCCGCCGCGCCGCACTCATTCGCCCAGCAAGGTGCCGATCAGGCGTGCATGCCGTGCCAATTGCACATCGCGGCGCAGCCGGCTGGCGGCGAAGATCGCGCCCATCTCAGCCACGGCGGTATCGAAATCGTCGTTGACGATCAAGTAATCGTATTCGCCGTAGTGGCTCATTTCCTCGCGGGCGGCGGCGAGGCGCTGGGCGATGATCGCCTCGCTATCCTGCGCGCGCTTGTGCATGCGCTCATCCAGCGCCAAGCGCGAGGGCGGCAGGATGAAGATGCCAAGCGCATCCGGCACTTTCTCCCGCACCTGGCGCGCGCCCTGCCAATCGATTTCAAGCAGCACATCACGCCCGGCCGCCAGCTGCGGCTCAACCGACTGGCGTGCGGTGCCCTTCCAATCGCCATGTACCAGCGCGTGCTCGAAAAAATCACCGGCGGCGATCATCTCTTGAAATTCATCGGCGTTGACGAAGTGGTAGTGCTCGGCATGGCGCTCGCCCGGGCGCGGGCTGCGCGAGGTGAACGAAATCGACAGCGCGATTGAAGGGTCTTGCGCCAGCACGGCATTGACCACGCTGGATTTGCCGGCGCCGGAAGGGGCGGAAACGATGAAAAGAGTGCCGCGCATAAGTCAGGGCCGAACGCTCAGGGCGTGGGAAAAAGAGTGTTCATCGTAGCAAGTCGGGGCGAAGGGCTGCGGCTTCGGATCACTCAATGTTCTGCACCTGCTCGCGGATCTGGTCGATCAGCACTTTCAATTCCACCGCGGCATTGCTGGTGCGCGCATCGACTGATTTCGAGCCCAGCGTATTCGCCTCGCGGTTGAACTCTTGCAACAAGAAATCCATGCGCCGGCCGACGGGCTCGCGCTGGGTCAGCACCCGACGCGCTTCGCTGACATGACTATCGAGGCGGTCCAATTCTTCATCGACATCGAGTTTTTGCAGCCACAGCACCAGTTCCTGCTCCAGCCGACCCGGCTCCAGTGCGGCGGCCAGTTCACCCATGCGGGCAGCCAATTTGCTGCGCTGGCCTTCGCGAATCAGCGGCACCAAGCTACGTACTTCGGCGGCAATCGCGGCGATGCCATCGATGCGCTCACTGATCGCGGCGGCCAGCTTGCCGCCTTCGCGCTCACGCGCAGCGATGAACTCATCCAGCACGGTATCAAGCAGGGCAAGCGCCTCGGCAAACAGCGCATCCTGATCGACGCTGCGGGTTTTCAACACACCCGGCAATTGCAGCAGATTACCCAGATCAACCTGCAGCGATGGCAGGGCGGCATCCAGCGCTTGGGCAATCGCCGATAGGCGCTCGACATAGGCGCTGTTGAGCTCCAGCGCATCGCCATCGGCACCCGCCGCCAGCCGCATCGAGACTTCCAACTTGCCGCGCGATAGCCGCGCCGCGATCTTCTCGCGCAGCGCCGGTTCCAGTGCGCGCAAGTCATCGGGCAGGCGCAGCGAGATATCGAGGAAGCGATGATTGACCGCGCGCATTTCGCACGATAGCCGCCCAGCTTCGGTGATGCGTTCGGTGCCGGCGTAGGCGGTCATGCTGCGGATCGACATGGGGGTTTCCAGAGTGCGACAAAGTGTGAATGGTAAACTCGCGCGCCCTGACCGACGAGATTTCGCGATGCAACGACCCAGCGGCCGCCGCCCCGATCAACTGCGCGAAATCAGCATCGTGCGCGGCTTTACCCGCCATGCGGAGGGCTCGGTGCTGGTCAGTTTTGGCGACACCCGGGTGCTGTGTACGGCCAGCATCGAGAACCGGGTGCCGGTTTTTTTGCGCGGCAAGAATGAGGGCTGGTTGACCGCCGAATACGGCATGTTGCCGCGTTCCACCCACACCCGCTCCGACCGCGAGGCCGCACGCGGCAAACAGGGCGGGCGCACGCTGGAAATCCAGCGCCTGATCGGCCGCTCCTTGCGCGCCTGCATCGACCGCGCCGCGCTTGGCGAGCGCACCATCACGCTTGATTGCGATGTATTGCAGGCCGATGGCGGCACCCGCACCGCCGCGATCACCGGCGCCTATGTCGCGCTGGCCGATGCCATCGGCAAATTGCTGGCCAAGGGCGAGATCAAAAAGAACCCGTTGCATGGCGCGATTGCGGCGGTGTCGGTTGGCATCTATCGCGGGGTGCCGGTGCTTGATCTGGATTACGCCGAAGACAGCGACTGCGATACCGATATGAATCTGGTGATGAATGATGGCGGCGGCTTCATCGAACTGCAGGGTACGGCTGAAGGCCATGCCTTCCGGCGCGATGAACTGGATGCCTTGCTATCGCTGGGCGAAGCCGGTTGCGCGGTGTTGTTTGAGGCGCAGCGCGCGGCCCTGGCCGGCAGCGCGCCATGAAGCCGCTCGTGCTTGCCAGCAGCAATGCCGGCAAGCTGGCCGAATTGCGCGAATTACTTGCCACGTCCGGCTTCGATATCCGTGCGCAAGCCGAGTTTGGCGCGGAGGATGCCGAGGAAACCGGCCTTTCCTTCATCGAAAACGCCATCCTGAAAGCGCGCCATGCCGCACGCGTCAGCGGGCTACCGGCGTTGGCGGATGATTCCGGCCTGTGTGTCGATGCGCTGAACGGCGCACCCGGCCTGTATTCGGCGCGCTATGCCGGCACGCATGGTGACCACGCCGCCAATATCGATAAATTGCTGGGCGAATTACGCGATGTCGCCGAGGCCGGACGCGGCGCACGCTTCGTCTGCGTGCTGGCCCTTGTCCGTCATGCCGACGACCCACAACCGATCATCGCCGAGGGCATCTGGCAGGGCCACATCTTGCCGGTGCGTCGGGGCGAAGGCGGCTTCGGCTACGACCCGGTGTTCTACTCGCCCGCGCACGGCATGAGCGCGGCAGAGCTGCCTGCGGCGGAGAAAAACCGCATCAGCCATCGCGCGCAGGCCTTGGCGGTATTGCGGCACAAGCTCGATCAGGTTTGATGCGGCTTCTACAATGGCGGGATGATGCTCACGCCACCGCCGCTCTCGCTGTACGTCCATCTGCCGTGGTGCGTGCGCAAATGCCCGTACTGCGATTTCAACTCGCACGCGCAGAAGGGCGGCCTGCCATTCGATGACTACATCGATGCCCTGATCCGCGACCTCGAACACGACCTGCCCTTGGTCTGGGGCCGCACCGTGCATTCGGTGTTCTTTGGCGGCGGTACGCCCAGCCTGTTCGCGCCCGAGCATATCGACCGCTTCCTGCAACAGGCCAGTGCCCGCCTGCGCTTCGCACCGGGGCTGGAAATCACCCTAGAAACCAACCCCGGCACGGTCGAGCACGGCCCGTTCGCTGGCTATCGCAAGGCCGGCGTCAACCGCTTGAGTTTTGGCGTGCAGAGTTTCGATGATGGCTGTCTGGAGCGCCTTGGCCGCATCCACACCAGCGGTGATGCCGAGCGCACGGTCAAGGCGGCGCAGGATGCCGGCTTCGATAACCTCAATCTCGATCTGATGTACGCCCTACCCGGGCAAACGCTGGCGATGGCCGAGGCCGATATCGAGCGTGCCATTGCGCTTGATCCCCAGCATCTCAGCCACTATCAATTGACGTTGGAGCCGAACACCCTGTTTGCCGCCAAGCCGCCACCGGGCATCCCCGATGACGATCTGGGCTGGGACATGCAGGAGCGCTGCCAAGAAATCATCGCCCAGGCCGGCTTTGCCCAATACGAGGTCAGCGCCTATGCGCGGCCGGATCGGCAATGCGCGCACAACCTCAATTACTGGATGTTTGGCGATTATCTCGGCATCGGTGCCGGTGCCCACGGCAAGCTCACGATCGGCAGCGAGCAGCGCATCGTGCGCCGCTGGAAGCTGAAACACCCAACCAGCTATCTGCACTCTGCCGGCACGGCGGCCGCCATCGGTGGCGATGAGGAGATCGTCGCGGCACGACGGCCGTTCGATTTCATGCTGAATGCGTTAAGGTTACCGGCGGGGTTTTCGCTTGACCTGTTCGAGGCACGTACCGGGCTGGAATGGGCATCGATCGAGAAGCCGCTTAAAAAAGCCGAAAGCAACGACTGGATTTTCATCGAAGACGGCCGTTACCTCAGGCTGACGGCGCTGGGCAAACGGTTTACCAATGACGTTATCGCGCTGTTTTTGGAAGCCGACTCGTAATGTGATAAACATCACAAATATGGATATATTATCGACGCCATGAGTGAGTGCGAAAAGAAGGGATTTACCACGCTTGCCAATGCCGACCTGCCGCCGCATGTGCGCGATGTGCTGGGCTTGGTGCTGGATTTCAGCCGCACGCAATTGACGCCACTGCTTGAAGTGATGCTGGCAAGCCTTGATGGCGAACTATGCAGTGCTGCCGAGGCCACGCGCGATACATCCGAGCAATCGCGCTATTGGAAGGCGATCAATCTGCTCAAGCATCACCGCGAAAGCTATATCCCCGATTATTTCTGCGTACTCGGCGAACATCTTGCGCAGCTGCGGCAAGGCCCGCCACTGGCGGCACCCAATACGTTGGCGGCAACAGCGGGTCCACTGGCGTTGGACTGGGGGCTGGTTACGCACACCCAATCGCACCACGAGGACCATCGCGAACTGGCAAGAAAGGCCGAAACATCGGCCAATCTGTCGATTTATCTGCTTGGCCAGCGGTTTGGCGTATTGGCAGCGGCACCGGCATTCACGGTCGAGAATCTGCCCATCGCACCGCGTGGCTTGCTGCAAATCGCCCATGAAGTCGCGCTGGCGGTATTCGGCGAAACCTTCCCGGTGGCGGTTCTGGAAAAGGCGTTTACCCGCTTCGTGCTCAACGCCTACCCAAGCTATGTTGACGCGCTCAACAAGCTGTTGGAGGACGCGGGGGTGCTGCGCGGCCTGAACTATGTGCCGGTGCGCCCGGTCAGGGCCAAACCCCGCCGGCTTGAATCCGGCAGCACATCCGAGGCCAGCGACGCCAGCAATCACGGCAAGCCCCTGACCAGCAGCGAAGCAACGCCCATCATCGAGCCCCCCTCACTGCCCCCGGCCGGTTTGGCCACCCGGCCCATGCAGGAGGGCGCACTGACACCAGATGCATGGATGGGGCAGCCCGAGAGCGTGCCGCAAGCGCCGGCCGGCAATGTGGTGGACTTCTGCCTGCTGCAACAGTTGCTGACCGCGCGCCGGTTTGCCGCAGCGCCCGGCGTCCCCCCTGCCAGTACAGCCCGGCCGCCAGCACAGCCGGCGCAGGTTTTGCAGCCGGCACAATTGGCCCAGCTCATCGACACTCTGCGGCCAGCACCGATGAGCGATGAGCAACCCACGCCCAGCATGGCCGAGCTACAACACCGTCTGCTGGAACAGCTAAGGCTGGAACACGGCACCGGGCACCATCTACGCCGCGAAGACAACGATGCAATCGAACTGCTCGGCCTGCTGCTGGATGCCATCGCCAAGGAGATCCGTAGCAACTCGCCCGTTCACCGCCTGATCGGGAGGATGCAGTGGCCACTGCTGCGCACGGTGGTCGAGGATCATCAGTTTTTCGAGGAAGAAGCCCACCCTGCACGGCAAATCCTCAACACCATCTCCGAATCCGACGCACGCAACGAAGAAGATCCACACATCCGCCTTCGAAGCAGCCATGCAACGCGCGGTCGGCAAGCTGGAGAAAGAATACAGAGGCGAGCGCGAACTGCTTGATGAGGTCAACAGCGAGCTGCAGCGCCAAGTGGCACAGCAAATCGAGCGCGCACGGTCCAGCGAAAAGCGGGTAATCGAGGCCGCGCGTGGCCGCGAACGGATGTCGATGGCCAAACGCATGGCCGCCGAAGCATTGGAAGCCCGCTTGGCGGGCCGGCAACTGCCGCGCGCCATCCTGTTGCTGCTGCGTAGCGCATGGCTGGATGCGCTGACCTTGGCACTGCTGCGCCATGGCGACAACTCGCATGCGTGGAGCACGCAACTGGAGCGCACCGATGCCATCCTTGATCTGCAAGCAAGCAGCGAGGCGCGCTCGTCCTCCGAATTGGGCAAGGAAATCGAATCCGCGCTGGAGCGCGTTGGCTATCACGACCAAGAATCCGCCAACATCGCCCGCCAGCTTTCTCGCAGCCCGGCGATGGTGCCCAGCGAGGACGAGCCCACCGCGACCGAAGTGGCCGCTTCGATCAAGGCGCGGCCGCGCTTTGGCGGCGACGAGCCAGGCATCGCCAAGCAGAATGAGCCACTTGCACCGCGAAACCCGCGTGAGGAAGAGTGCTATCGCCTGTTGCGCACCTTGCCGTTTGGCACATGGATGGATTTCGTCATCAACCAACAGGGCGAGATCGCACGCCGGCGTCTGGCTTGGTACAGCACGCTGACCGATCACGCCCTGTTCGTGAACCGGCGCGGCCAACGCATCGCCGAAACGCATATGGATGAACTGGCGCGCAGCATGAGCCGCGACCAACTACGCATCACCGAACAAAACAAGATGCGTCTGGTTGATCGCGCGCTCTCCGCCACCGCCTCGATGCTGCAAAAGCTCTTGCGCAGCAACCTCAAAACCCATCCCGAGCCGATGCCCCGATGAGTGCTGAATTCCGCAATGCCACGCGACGGGAAATCCGCCATCGCATCGACATCACCGACAGCATGACCGGCCAGATCGCCGGGCAACTGACCGATCTTTCCAGCTCCGGCCTGATGCTGTCTTCGCCCACCGCGCTCAATCTGGAGGCGCTTTACCAATGGCGCTTTACCCTGCCCGATGCCAGCGCAGACGATGCCTCGCTCGAATGCGGGGTACAGATCATCTGGCTCAACAGCAGCGCCCCCGGCCAATACACCGCCGGTGCCCGCTTCATCCTGATCGAGCCCACTGAGCGCGAGCGCATCCGCACGTGGTCCACGGCGGCCAATCGCTGAACCGGCAGGCACGACAGCACCCGCCATTTGCGCGACAATCGGGGCAACCCGCAGCGGAAATGTCGATGTCGCACAAACCACTTTCCGTGCTCCACGCCGAGCACATCGCCACCCTCAAACAACGCACTGAACGCGCGCTGGAAATCGCCGGCTTCGATGCGCTGGCCGTGCCCAGCGGCAGCCTGCATTACCAATTGTTTGATGACCGCGATTACCCCTACGCCGTCAACCCGCAGTTCAAGCATTGGGCGCCGCTGACCCGCTCGCCCGGCAGTTGGCTGCTGTATACGCCCGGCCACAAACCCAAACTGATCTATCTGCAGCCGCAGGATTATTGGCATGCCACACCGGCCGACCCCGCCGGTTATTGGGTCGATCAATTCGATATCGTGGTGGTGCGCACGGCTGATGAAGCGCTGGCCCAGTTGCCGGCCAAAAGTGACGGCATCGCCATCCTTGGTGAGGCGGGCAGCGCGCAGGGTGCGTTCATCCCCAATAATCCGGCCGATGTGCTGGCTTATCTCGATTACCACCGCGCCTTCAAGACGCCTTACGAGATCGAGATGATCCGCCGCGCCAGCCGCATCGGCGTGCGTGCCCACCGCGCCGCCGAGCGCGCCTTTCGCGCCGGTGCCAGCGAATTCGGCATCCATCTCGCCTACTGTCAGGCCGCCGGGCAGGATGCCAACGACCTGCCCTACAACAATATCGTCGCGCTCAACGAGCACGCGGCGGTGCTGCACTACACCGACCGCGAGCGCCTGCCGCCCAAACCGTTGCGCAGTTTTTTGATCGATGCCGGTGCCAGCCATGCCGGCTATGCCTGCGATATCACCCGCACCTATTCCGCCGCCCACGATGATGAGTTCCAAGCCCTGATTGATGCCGTCGATGCCGCGCAACGGCGCATGTGTGATGAGGTGCGCGCCGGCACCGATTACCGCCAGTTGCATGTCGATGCCCACCACAAACTGGGCGCGGTGCTGAAGGCATTTGGCATCATTCATGTCGATGCCGATGTCGCGGTGGAAACCGGCATTACGAGCGCGTTCTTCCCGCATGGCATCGGCCACGGCATCGGTCTGCAGGTGCATGATGTCGCCGGTTTTGCCGAATCCGAGCGCGGCGGCAGCATCGCCAAACCCGAGGGCCACCCGTATCTGCGCCTGACCCGCACCCTGCAACCGGGCATGGCGGTGACCATCGAGCCCGGCCTCTATTTCATCGATATGCTGCTTGATGAGTTGCGCAACGAGAATCTTGGCCCGGCGATCAACTGGGATCGGGTCGAGGCATTCAAGCCCTTTGGCGGCATCCGCATCGAGGATGAAGTGGTGTGTACCGATGCCGCGCCGCTCAACCTGACCCGTGACGCCTTTGAGGAGGAACCCGCATGAACATCAGGCTATTGGCAACCACCAGCATCGCCGTACTCGCCCTCACCGGCTGCGGCAAGCAGCCATCGTTCGACCCCGCCGCACCGGGTTGCCTGCAGTATTCGCTGGGCGCGGTGACTTTGTCGGGGCAGGCGCGCACCGAGCGCATCAGCGCACCGGACAAGGATTACCGTCAGGCGTTGGTGATGACGCTGGATCAGCCGATCTGCGTCAGCGCCAAACCCGGCGACGAGGCCAATTTCCCGGCGCAAAGCGATATCCGCGAAATCGAGCTGGTGCCGCAAAGCGATTTTGCCGATGCGTTCTCGCTGGCCGGCAACCGGGTAACCGCACACGGCAATCTGGCCCCGCTATCGGGCGATGGTGCCGCATCCTCGTTGGGTTTGGTGCTGCGCACGCTCAAAGCTGACGAGTAAGCGGTATGCGCTTCGGCGGGTGTTTGCACACGCAACGCTGATGCATCTCCGTGATGAAGCGTTGAAGCGTTGAAGCCAATATCGTCGCTATACGTCGGTGTTTTCGCCGCATCACTGAAAAGCGAACACGCTGCGTCCGAAGCGAAAGCCCATCCGCATCAAGCAAGCGAGGACCGGGAATCCACATCTACCGGCGAGCGCGCCACGGATGGCGCGCGGCCGCGAATCGAAGCTGGAGCGCAGCCCTGAGCGGCGACGGTAGA
>JAUNTK010000076.1 GCA_030538735.1 Pseudomonadota bacterium | reverse complement strand
ACCAGTCTCACCCCCCCCCCCCCCCGCATTCAGTCAAGGTTTATTTTTAGAAAAATCGGCCTATTTCAGCGAAATTCGTCACACTTCTAACAATCCGCTGGGCGTTGGCAGCATACACGTGCGCGGTCTGTCGCGGGCATGGCCCGCTCCTACAGCCTGATTAGCATTGCGTCTCAACAGGTGATCCACCTGCGCTGCTTCGTCATTCCAGCAGACTCGCTTGCTGTCATTCCAGCGCAGCGGATCGGCTTGGACACGGCGCTAATCAGGCCCCGCAGGGGCAGCGGGCCATATGCCGCTACACCCCCACACCCTCAACCCGCTCTGCCGCCATCGATCCGCAGCAACACATCACGCAACGGGGTAAACCCGGTCGAGAACCCGGCCAGCACGCCCAGCATATTGGCCAGCGCATCGGCGCGATCCGCCATCCGGCCCAGCTGCATCGCGCCTTGCAGGTGTTCCAGGCCGATGCCGAGCAAGACCAGCAGCAGCGCCATCGCCACCCACGAAAGTTTGCGCGCAAACAACTGCACCGCGCCGGCCATCAAGCTGAAGTAGGCAAGAAAATGGCCCAGCTTGTCATCGCCCACCGGCATCGAGGGCAGGCCGCGTGGCGGCAGCAGGGACAACACCAACACACCGGCAATCGCCAACACCCATAAGCCAGCCCACAACCACGGGCGGCGAAACGGCTTCAACGAGCGGCCGGCCCGGTAGGCGGGCCGTTGTCGGCTCATCCCAGCCTCCAGCTCATATCACCGGCAAGAAAGGCGTATTCAAAGGTGACATCGCGCTCGAAGCCCATCAGTTGGAAACGCTCGCCCATCGCTTCGGGCAGGGTGAGTTGCTTGGCTTGGTTGCGCGCTTTCAGCCGGCCCACTTCATCGTCGGCATGGGCTTCCAACTCGGCCAAGCGCGCATCAAGCCCGTTGCCAATCAGGAAGCTGGCCTGCGTGGCATAGCCGGATAACTCAAAACCCGCATTGGTGCCGGCCTCGGCCAGTGCGGTGAAATCGACCGAGGCGGTGATGTCTTGCAGGCCGGGAAAAGCCTTCACATCGCCCACCAGATGGTGCTGGCGAAACGCGCGCAAGGTGCCATCGCTGCGGCTGGGCGCGTAGAACTCGCCGCGTGGATAGCCGTAATCGCAAAACAACAGCGCGCCGCGTTGCAGGCGGCCGATCACCGCCTGCACCCAGTACGGCAGCTGCGGCAGGATTTCCGAGCGATACCCCGGCACGAATGGCGCGGGCAAACCCTGCTCGACATGCTTGACCGCCGCGACCAACAACGCATCGGCATCGTGCTCGGTAACCAGAAATCCGCCATCGGCAAAATGGGCGACGTATTCCTCGCGCACTTCGCCTTCCTCGCCGATCACAAAGCGCGTGGTGGGCAGCGCATCAATCACCTCGTTGGCAAATACCACGCCCTGCCATTCGTCTTCGATCGGGCCATTTAACCATTCGATGATGTCGAACAGCGGTGGCGTCAGATGGCGCGCCAGCCGCTCGCGTTGACGTTCGCGCAGGTCGGCACTGGGCTCAAGGATGGCGTAACGCGCTGGCAGCGCATCGGCCGCCAGCATCCGCTTCAAACAGGTTTCGGCAAACGCGCCACTGCCAGCGCCGATTTCCAGCATCTGTGCCTCCGGCCCGATCTGCTGCAATATCGGGATCAGCGCATCGGCCACGCAGGCGGCAAACAGCGGCCCCAACTCGGGCGCGGTGATGAAATCACCCGCCGGGCCAAACTTGGTCGCGCCAGCGCTGTAATAGCCCAAGCCCGGCGTGTACAGGGCCAATTCCATGAAGCGCGAAAACGCAATCGCACCGCCTTGGGCGACGATTTCGGCGCGGATCAACGCCTCCAACTCGGCGCTATGGGCGCGGGCATCGGCATCGGGCGGGGGCAATGAGCTCATGGCGAAAAAGGCAGCGGCGGGGCTGCCCAGCATACCCGCGCCGATCGCGGATTTTGCTGACCGGCTACTTACTTCTTGCCGCGTTCTTCTTCCCGCATCTTCTTCTTGATAAAGAGGTGCAGCACAAACGGCATGACGATGGAAATCGCCATCACCCCAATCAATAGCCAGCCGACGGGCTTTTGCAACACTTCAACCAATACCGGATGCATGGCACATCCCTCCCTTGTGAATAGGCACAGGATGCGGCATCGCCCAGCGTGGCAGTTTGATCATGCTCAAAAAGCGCGATGCAGGGCCACTTAAGGATGATCGGCAAGCGGGCTGTTACCGCCGAAGTGAAAGCGCATCCGAATCAAGCAACCGAGGATCGGGAATGCATCCCTGCTGGCGAGCGCGCCAAGGATGGTGCGCGGCCGCGAATTGAAGCAGGCGCGCAATCTGAGCGGCGACGGCAGCAGCGTTGCCGAGCCGGATCGAAGTGATGGTTCTTCGCCGCCTTGCGAGAATGCCGTTTCCCCACCCCACTCTGCGTTAGCATCCATCGGCGAAACCGACCACGAGCCACACGATGCCCGATTCCCGTCCCGTTGCGCTGATTACCGGCGCCGCCAAGCGCATCGGCGCGGTGATCGCCCGCCGCCTACATGCCGATGGCTACGACTTGGTGCTGCATTACCGCCAGTCGGCCGATGCCATGCAGGCATTGATCGCCGAACTCGAAGCCAACCGCGCCGACAGCACACTCACCGTGCAAGCCGATTTGAACGACCTGGCGCGCATCCCACCCCTGATCGATACCAGCGTGGCACGCTTTGGCCGCCTTGATGTCTTGGTCAACAACGCATCCAGCTATTACGCCACCCCGCTTGGTCACGTCACGCCCGCCCAGTGGGATGACCTGTTTGCCAGCAATGCGCGTGCGCCGTTTTTCTTGGCGCAGGCCGCCGCACCGCATCTGCGCACAGCACAGGGCGCGATCATCAATATCGTCGATATCTATGCTGATCGCCCGCTGCCCGGCCACCCGGTGTACTGCATGGCCAAGGCGGCGCTGGCGATGATGACCAAATCGCTGGCGGTGGAGTTGGGCCCGGATGTGCGGGTCAACGCCATCGCGCCCGGCAATATTTTGTGGTCGGAAAACCCGGAGAAAGCCGAGACACTCGCCATCGTCGAAGCGCGCACCACGCTGGCCCGGCAAGGCACGCCAGCGGATATCGCACGGGCAGTCGCGCAGTTGATCGCCAGCCCCTATATCAGCGGGCAGATTTTGGCAGTGGATGGTGGGCGCTCGCTGTTTATTTGAGCGGGTTGTCGGCCATCACGCCGACACCCAAGGCCCGCAATAACGGCGCGGCATAGCCCGCCTGCAGATCCGCCGGCTTGTACACCTCGGCGATGCGCCCGCCCGCTAGCCGCGCCACCACATCGATATCCAGCGCACACACGCTGGCGGCAGATGTGCGGCCGGCCTCGCGCTCGATGGCTTTCATCGCCGCGCGCAATTGATCGAACGTAAGCGCGCTTTCGATAATCACGGCGGCATTGAGATAGCGCGAGCCGGCCGTTGCATCGCGGGTTCGGCTGGGCCCGGCAGCGGCCACAATGGTGACGTTTTCACCCAGCCGCTGCGCCGCCAGCCGCAGGGCTTGGGCGCGCCGAAAGTTGGAGCCAAGGATCAGCAGATAACGCATCGCTCAACGCAGGATTTCGATGCCAACATCATCGCAACCCAACATCGCCGCCGCGTTCGGTTTGTGTACGCAGATGCGCACCGTGCCGGCATTGAACTCCGCCTTCAGCATCGCCGCCATCTGCTCCAGCAGGGCTTCCAGCAATTCGTAGCGGGTGTGGCCCAGCCAATCGCGCAGGCGGGCGACTACCGCCGCGTAATCGATGGTATCGGCCAAGTCATCGCTGGCCGCAGGCAGGCGATTGTCGAAGCCAAACTCGATATCGAACGACAACGGCTGCGCCGCATCGCGCTCGCTGACATACACGCCAATCAGCACATCAAGTTTGAGGCCGCGGATGAAGATGTGATCCATCGTGATGCTGCGTTCAGGGGTGGCGGCCAGTATCGCCTGCCACACTGCCGGCTGTCTGCGCGTGTGCTGCTTTGGCCGCGCCAAAACCGGCCGCCGCCTGCGCCACATCACTGCCCGAGGGCGATTGGAATACACGCAGGCCAAACTCCGGCAGGATCGCCAAGAGGTGGTCAAAAATATCCGATTGCGCATTTTCGTAAGCCACCCAGCGCACATCGTTGATAAAGCAATAAATCTCCAGCGGGATGCCGGCATCGGTTGGCTGCAACTGCCGCACCAGCAAGGTCATTTCTTTATGCACCAGCGGGTTGGCGCGCAGGTATTGATCGACATACACACGGAAGGTGCCGAGGTTGGTGACCCGGCGGCGGTTGACCGCATCCTCGCCTTGCTCTTGCAACTGGGCATTCCACTCATCCAGTTCGTCTTCTTTGTGGCTCAGGTAATCCTTCAGCACCGCGAAGCGTTCCAGCCGCTCGATTTGCCCATCGTCCAAAAATTGCACGCTGCTCTGATCCAACCATAGCGAGCGCTTGATGCGCCGGCCGCCGCGCTCGCTCATGTTGCGCCAGTTCTTGAACGAATCGCTGATCAGCTTTTTGGTCGGCACCGTGGTGACGGTCATATCCCAGTTCTGCACGGTGACGGTGTGCAGGGCGATATCGATCACATCGCCATCGGCATTCTGCGCTGGCATCTCGATCCAATCGCCAACCCGCACCCGGCCATCGTTGCTGATCTGCACACTGGCCACCAAAGACAGGATGGTGTCTTGAAAAATCAGCATCAACACCGCCGTCATCGCGCCCAGCCCGGTGATCAGGTGCAAAAACTTGGCCCCGATCAGCGTCGCCACCACCGAGATGCCGACCAGCACAAACATGATGATCTTGATGACTTGGATATAGCCCTTGATCGGTTTGTTGCGGGCGTTGGGTCGGCGCTCGTAAGCGATATTGACCAAGTTGAGCGCGCGCGAAACGGATAACGCCAGCGTCACCACGATAAACGCCTGACACAGCGCCCGCGTCACGGTGACAAAGTTCTCCGGCAAATCCGGCAGCGCCGCCACACCGGCATACACCACCAAGGCCGGCACCACATTGGCCAAGCGCGGGATCACCGTCATCCGCACTTGGTTGTCCTGCACGCCCGATGCCCACGGGCTGGCCGCCAAGGCATGGCGCAAGCCGCGCAACAAGACATGCTTGGTGATGAAATTGGCGAGCCACGCCGCCAGCAACAGGCCAGTGGCTGCAACCGCCGTCCAAGCCCACGGGTACGGCGCAAGGGCCGTGCTGATGTTCTCGATATGGGTATTCACCCTGCCATTTTAATGGGCCTGCGTGGAAGCGAGATGACGCGATGCCCGCTTCAGCGCCCGATCAAGCGCGCGCCACCACCGGCAATTGCGCCATATCCCAACGCGGCGCGACCTTGATCGAAAGGCCATCGTGCTGGCCGGCCTGCAAGCGCAGCGCACCGGCGAAAGCGATCATCGCGCCGTTATCGGTGCATAGCTCGGGGCGCGGGAAGCACACCCGGCCGCCGCGTTGCTCCGCCATCGTGTGCAGCTTCGCCCGCAGGCGTTTATTGGCACCAACGCCACCGGCCACCACCAACGTGGCGCAGCCGGTTTCATCCAAGGCGCGCTGGCATTTGATGGCCAGCGTATCCACCACCGCATCCTCAAACCCACGGGCGATATCGGCGCGCGTGGCAGCGTTTTGGTCGCTGTCTTTCCACGCCATCAACACTTGGGTTTTCAGGCCGCTGAAGCTGAAATCAAGCCCCGGTCTATCGGTCATCGGCCGGGCGAATTTGTACGCGCCGGGCGTGCCTTGCTCGGCCAGCGCCGCCAGTTGCGGGCCACCGGGATAGGGCAAGCCCATCAGTTTGGCGGTCTTGTCGAACGCCTCGCCAGCGGCATCATCCAGTGTTTCACCCAGCAAGCGGTATTCGCCGATCTGCTTCACTTCGATCAACTGGGTATGGCCGCCGGATACCAGGAGCGCGACGAAGGGTGGATCGGGCGGGGCATCCTCCATCAGCGGGGCCAGCAGATGGCCTTCCATGTGGTGGATGCCGATTGCCGGCACGCCCAAGCCCCAGGCCAGCGCACGCGCCGCCGCCGCGCCCACCAAAAGCGCACCCACCAAGCCCGGCCCGGCGGTGTACGCCACGCCATCGATCTCATCGATCTTGATGCCAGCCTCGTCCAGCGTCTGCCGGATCAGTGGCAGCAATTTGCGCACATGGTCGCGGCTGGCCAGCTCCGGCACCACGCCGCCGTATTCGGCATGCAGGGCGATCTGGCTATACACCGCATGGGCGCGCAGGCCGGCCCCGGCTTGGTACACCGCCACGCCGGTTTCATCGCAGGAGGATTCGATACCAAGAACATTCATCGCGGTGGCTTGCATTCTGCTGGGGAGTGCCGTTATCATACGCGGCTCACCCGGCCCGGGGCCGGATAATCACAGTTTCGAGATACCTATGCCCAGCGTCAAAGTCCGCGAAAACGAGCCCTTTGAATTTGCCCTGCGTCGCTTCAAGCGCACCTGCGAGAAGGCCGGCGTCATTGCCGAAACCCGCAAGCGCGAGTTCTACGAGAAGCCGACCCAAGAGCGCAAGCGCAAAGCCGCTGCTGCTGTGAAGCGTCAAGCGCGCCGCAGCTCGCGCGACGTCACCAAGCGCCAGCGCATGTACTGATCGCTGCCGCGCGGGTTTCCGCGCGACGCGCACAGTGCGCTTCACGGAAGCCGGCCGAAAGCCGGCTTTTCGTGTTGCTGGGTCAGGGGCCGGAGATTAAGAGGCAGAGGTCAGGGGAAAGCTGAGGCGGTTATTCTTTAGCTTTGCCTTGTCTCAACTCTGCCGCCATCATTCTTTTTTATTCTTGAGCATAGCTATGTCCCTGAAAACCCAGCTTACCGATGACATGAAGGCGGCGATGAAGGCCGGCGAGAAGCCGCGCTTGGCGGTGATCCGCCTGATCAATGCCGCGATCAAGCAGAAGGAAGTCGATGAGCGTATCGAGCTTGATGATGCCGCCGTGCTGGCCGTGCTGGAAAAGATGGTCAAGCAACGCAAGGATTCGATCAGCCAATACGATGCGGCCGGGCGTGACGATCTGGCCCAGATCGAGCGCGATGAAATGGCGATCATCGACACCTATCTGCCGGAAAAATTGGGCGAGGCCGAGATCAATGCCGCGATCGATGCCGCCATCGCCGAGACTGGCGCCAGCAGCCCGGCCGACATGGGCAAGCTGATGGGCGTGTTGAAGCCCAAGCTGGCCGGCCAAGCCGATATGGGCTTGGTTTCCAAGCTGATCAAGGCGCGTCTCGCCGGCTGATGGCCGCCGACAAACTGACCCGCTGGCGTGGCCGCGCGCGCTTGGCCGAGCGCCGCGCCCACTTGCAACAGGGCATCGCCAAGGTGCGCCGCAGCGTGCCGGCCGAGGCCGCCGCACGCTTTGTTGAAGCCGACCTGCTAAGCCACGCTGCCGCGCTCTCGTTCTATGCGTTGTTGTCGCTGGCGCCTTTATTGTTGCTGGTGCTATGGCTGACCGCCTCGCTCTACCCAGAGGCGCAGGCCGCCCTGCTTGGCCAGATCTACCAATTGGCCGGCGAAGAAGCCCGGCAAATCGCCGCCACCGTGCTGCACAACGCCAGCGAGCAACCGGATGTCGGTTCGTTTGCTGGCGTCTGGGGCACCTTGCTGCTGTTTGTCGGCGCCACCGTGGTGTTTGCGCGCTTGCAGGCCACGCTCAATCTGATCTTCAAAAGCGATGCCGCCGCACTCGGTGGCCCGCTGGCGTGGCTGCGCAAGCGGGTGTTTTCGTTTGGCGTGGTGTTCGCGCTGGGCTTTCTGCTGTTGCTCTCGGTGACGCTGACCACCGCGCTGGAGTTCTTCCTTGCCGACCTGCCCCGCTTGCTGCCGCTGGCCGGCAATTTTGGCGCGCTGGCGGTGTATACGCTTGGCTTCGCCCTGCTCTACAAATATCTGCCTGACCGCCGCGTGGCTTGGCGGCAGGCATTGACCGGCGGCCTGCTTACCGCCGCCTTGTTCGTCATCGGCCGCAATCTGATCGGCCTGTATATCGTGCATGCCGCACCCGGCAGCGCCTATGGCTCGATGGGTACGCTGGTGCTGATGGTTTGGGTCTATTACGCGGCAGTGGTGTTCTTCGTCGGCGCGCTGTTGACCGCCGTCATCGACGAACGCCAGCGCGGCGAACGCTAGACTGCAGCGATGGCCCGCATCCCCGACAGCTTCATCGATGATTTGCTCGCCCGCAGCGATATCGTGGAGGTGGTGGGCGCGCGCGTGCCGCTGAAAAAACAGGGCCGCGAATACTCGGCGCGCTGCCCGTTTCATGATGAGCGTTCGCCCTCGTTTACGGTATCGCCGACCAAGCAGTTTTATCACTGCTTCGGCTGCGGCGCGCATGGCACTGCGATCAGCTTTTTGATGAATTACGACCGCCTGGAGTTTCTCGATGCGGTCGAAGAACTAGCCAAGCGCGTCGGCATGGAGATCCCGCGCGATGCCGCGCAGAAACCGGCCAATCCCGAGACCCAATCGCTGTTTAATGCGCTGGATGCCGCGCAGCGTTTCTTCGTCAAACAACTGGCCGATAGTGATGAGGCTGGCCGCTATCTTGATGACCGCGCGGTGGATGGCGAAACCCGCGAACGCTTCGGCATCGGCTACGCGCCGGCTGGGTTTTCTGCGCTCAAAGACGCGCTGGGCACCGATGAGCGGCGGCTTAAATTGCTGGAAAAAGCCGGCATGTTCTCGCGCAACGAACGCGGCCATGTCTACGACAAGTTCCGCCACCGGGTGATGTTCCCGATCCACGACCGGCGCGGCCGGGTGATCGCATTTGGTGGGCGGGTGCTGAGCAAAGACGACTCGCCCAAATACCTCAACTCGCCGGAAACCCCGCTATTCCACAAAGGCCGCGAGCTGTACGGGCTATGGCAGGTGCGGCAGGCCAACCCCAAGATCGCTCGGCTGATCGTGGTCGAAGGCTATATGGATGTCATCGCCCTGTTCCAGCATGGCCTGCCCGAGGCCGTCGCCACACTGGGCACCGCGACCACGCCGGAGCACGCCGAGCTGCTGTTTCGCAACGCGCCGGATATCTATTTTTGTTTTGATGGCGATGCCGCCGGCCGCCGCGCCGCGACGCGCGCGATGGAATCGGTGCTGCCGCGCATGAAGGATGGCCGGCAGGCGTTTTTCTTGTTCTTGCCCGATGGCGAAGACCCGGATTCGCTGGTGCGCAACGAAGGCCAGGCAGGCTTCGATGCCCGCCTGCGCAATGCCACGCCGCTGTCGCAATTCTTCTTTGATGAGCTAGCGGCCGATGTGCAACTGCATACGCTTGAAGGCAAGGGCCGGCTGGCCGAACGCGCCAAGCCGTACCTAAGCCAAATCCCCGACGGTGCGTTCGGCGATTTGATGCGCGCCCGGCTGACCGAACTCACCGGCGTGGGTGCCCGCAATAGCGCCCCGCAAACCCATGTGCCGGTGCGGCGTGCGCATGCCGGCCAGCAAGCAAGCCACGCGCCCAAACGCAGCTTGGTACGCGCTGCCATCACCCTGTTGCTGCAAAAACCGGCGCTGGGGTTGGGCGCAGAAATCCCCTATGCCTTCGCGGGCCTGCGCCAGCCCGGCGTGCCATTGCTGATCGAGTTGCTGGATGTGGTGCAGATGCGCCCGGATATCAGCACGGGCGGCTTGCTGGAACTGTTTGCCGAGCGCGAAGAAGCCGCATCGCTGCACAAACTGGCGATCAACGACATGGCCGGTGATGATGCCCACTGGCAGGCCGAGTTCGATGACGTGCTGGCGCAGTTGGTCAAGCAAACCCTGATGCAGCGCATCGAGGAAATCCAGCTGCGTATTCGTGAGGTCGGCATCTCTGGTTTGCTGGCCGACGAGAAAGACGAACTGCGCGAGTTGCAGGCGAAAGTACGCGGCTGATCGCCCAGCCAATCGCAATCGCCAAACCCGTCATCAACCCGCCATGACTTTCGGCCCACAGCCGCCGCCGGCCGATTGCGGTTAACCTCGGGGTTTCGCCATCGGAGCCCGCCATGCGCCTATCCCGTTCCCTGCTTGCCGCTGCCCTCGCCTGCGCCGTGCTGCCTTTGGCCGCGCAAGTATCTAGCGCAGAGCGCGAAACCATCGGCAACCGCAGCAGCGAAAACGTGCCGGCGATTCCCGCTGCGCTCATCGAGCAACTCAACCGCTACCAAAACACACGCGGTGCCAGCGTCTCCGGCTGGCAGGGCGATTGCCTGATCATCAATACCCGCTTCGCCGAAACCGGGCAGGCGCATCGGGTATGCCAGCCATTGGGCACACGCGAGCAACTCACCTTCTACCCCGAGCCGGTGATCGGCGTGACCACGGTGCCCGCGGCATCGGCAAAAAAAGGCTTTGTGTTTGGCAAGGACAAGGGCGGCGATGAGTTTTGGCAGCTGTATTGGTTTGATGCCGCAAGCCGCGCCGTCACCCTGCTCACCGATGGCGGCCGCAGCCAAAACAGCGGCGCGCTGTTTTCTGCCGATGGCCGGCAACTGGTGTACCGCAGCACCGCGCGCAACGGCCGCGATACCGATATCTGGCTGCGCGATGTGGCCAGTGGCCAAAGCCGCGCCATCCTGACCGAAGGCGGCAGTTGGGGCGCGCTGGATTTCTCGCCCGATGGCCAACGCCTGCTGGTGATGAAGCGCGTATCCGCCGCCGAATCCTATCCCGGCGTGCTGGATATCGGCAGCGGAAAACTCAGCATGTTCGCCGTCGAAGGCGATAAGGCGGCATTCGGCGGCTTTGCCTTCGATGCCGATGGCAAGGGCGTGTATTACGTCTCGGATGAGCCGATTGATGGCAAGGCGCAAGAGTTCCGCACCCTGCGCCATCACGCGCCGGGCGGCAAAGTCCGCGCGATCAGTGCATCGATCCCGTGGGATGTGCAGGGCTTCAGCCTCTCTGATGACCGTCGGCAACTGGCCTATATCACCAACGAGGACGGCATCAGCAAATTGCGCGTATTGGCCCTGCCCTCGCTGCGTGAGATCGCCTTGCCGGCGCTGCCGATGGGCGTGATTGGCGGCCTGAATTTTTCCGCCGATGGCAAACGCTTGGCGCTCAGCATCAACAGCGCCACCTCGCCCAGCGATGTGTATGTGATCGACCTCGGCAACCGCCGCGCCACCCGCTGGACAGAAAGCGAGGTGGGTGGTTTGGATGCGGCAAAATTCATCGCGCCCAGCTTGATCCGCTACCCCACCTTCGACCAAATCGATGGCAAGCCGCGCACGATTCCGGCCTTCTATTACCGCCCAAATGCAGCCGCCGGCAAGAAGCTGCCGGTCATCATCAATATCCACGGCGGGCCAGAGGCGCAATCCCTGCCCACCTTCAACCCGACTGCGCAATACATGGCGAATGAACTGGGCGTGGCGATGCTGGTGCCCAATGTGCGCGGCTCCAGCGGCTACGGCAAAACCTATCTGGCGCTGGATAACTGGGAAAAACGCGAGGATTCGGTCAAGGATATCGGCGCCCTGCTGGATTGGATCGCCCAGCAGCCGGAACTCGATGCCAGCCGCGTCGGCGTGGTCGGCGGCAGCTATGGCGGCTATATGGTGCTGGCATCACTGCAGCATTACCCCGAGCGCATCCGCGCCGGCATCGATGTCGTCGGCATTTCCGATTTCATCACCTTCCTCACCAACACCGAGGATTACCGCCGCGACCTGCGCCGGGTGGAATATGGCGATGAACGCATCCCGGAAATGCGCGCTTTCTTCGAGCGCATTTCGCCGCTACGCAACGCCGACAAGATTCGCTCCGCGCTGTTTGTCGCACAAGGCAAGAACGACCCGCGCGTGCCGTATACCGAGGCCGAGCAGATCGTCAAAGCCGCCCGCGCCAATGGCGGGCCGGTCTGGTATTTGCTGTTTGATGATGAGGGCCACGGCTTTCGCAAAAAGGCCAACAGCGATTACTTCGGCGCGGCCAGCGTGCTGTTTTGGCAGCAGTATTTGCTTGATAACGCACAATAATCCCCCACCCCGACCCAGCCAACACCCGGACGCCATGCGCCAGATCACCGTGCAACGCTATGTCACCCCGCTGCGCGAAGGCGGCTCATTGCCAGCCGTGGTGGAAGGCGATGATCTAGGGCTATATGTCTTGAAATTTCGCGGTGCCGGGCAAGGGCCGCGTGCGTTGATTGCCGAGATCATCGGCGGCGGCATCGCCCATGCGCTGGGTTTGCCGATGCCGGAAATCGTGCTGGCTGATCTCGACCCCGGCTTGGCCGCCACCGAGCCCGACCCGGAAATCCAAGACCTGCTGCGCGCCAGCGGCGGCCTCAATCTGGCCGTGGATTACCTGCCCGGCGCGATCAATTTCGACCCCGCCGCCGACCGCGTCGATCACGCACTGGCATCGCGCATCGTCTGGTTTGACAGCTTTATCAGCAATGTCGATCGCAGCGCACGCAATACCAATCTGCTGACCTGGCACGAGCAGCTCTGGTTGATCGACCACGGTGCCGCGCTGTATTTCCACCACGGCTGGCAGGGCGAGGCCGAAGCCGCCGACAGACCCTTCCCGCTTATCAAGGATCACGTGCTGCTGGCCCAAGCCGATGCCATCGAAGACGCACATGCGGCATCGCTGGGCAAACTCTCATCCGCCGTATTCGCCGATATCCTCGCCAGCATCCCCGATGCGTGGCTGGCCGTTGAAGGCAGCGATGCAGCGGCCTTTGCCTCGCCCGCTGCACACCGCGCGGCCTATCAGCACTATCTGGAGCGGCGCTTGGCCTGCGCCTCACGCATCGTCGATAGCGTGCGGGAGGCCCGCCATGCCGGCTGATCTTTACGATTACGCGGTGATCCGGGTGGTGCCGCGGGTGGAGCGCGAAGAGTTCATCAATGCCGGCATTTTGCTTTCCAGCCAACCCGCCCAATGGCTGCGCGCGGAAATTGCGCTGGATGAAACCCGACTTGCCCTTCTTGATCCCGATATCGATTTGGTCGCCGTACGTCGGCACCTTGTTGCGCTGACCAAAATCTGCGCCGGCAACCCGGCGGCCGGGCCGATTGCCCAACTACCACTGCGCGCACGCTTTCACTGGCTCACCGCCAAACGCAGCTCGATCATCCAAACCTCGCCCGTGCATACCGGCAAATCCAGCGACCTCAATGCCACCCTCGGCCATCTGATGCACACCTTGGTCTGCACGCCAAAGCCGCGCAAGCGGCCCGGCCATCGGGCGACGTAAGATGCCCACACCCCTTTCCTGTCAGCGCCTGTAATGACCCAAACCTCCCTCTGGCCGGGCCGCGTACCCGGCCTGATGCTGGCCGCCGCGATTGGTTTGGCCGCACTCGTGCTGGCACGCTTGCCGACCCTGCAATCGATGGGCATGAGTGCGCTGCCGTTGGCGATCATCTTGGGTATCGTGCTGGGCAATACGCTGTTCCCACGGGTATCGGCGCGCGCCGGGGCCGGTGTCGATTACGCGCGCACGATGCTGC
>JAUNTK010000075.1 GCA_030538735.1 Pseudomonadota bacterium | reverse complement strand
GAGGTGGTCGGTCAACATGCGGCGTATCAGGCAATCAATCGCCCATTCTGACCGGGGCAGAGGATTCGCTCAACTATCATTTGCCGATGAATGATGATCTCGCCTTCCGCATGTTTGCCGAACGTCGCCACCGCCGCCAGCGTGATCGCTGGTTGGCGCTTGCCCTGACCTTGTCCGGGATTGCGTTCCTATCCAACGCGATCTGGTTCTACAACTGGCGGGTGCGCGCGGTGGCGCATCATGCCGAGCTGGAGCAGGCCCGACGAGTGGAGTACGTGGACGTGGAAACGAGGCCGGAATCGCGACCGGCGCCGGCGGTGTATCAGCTGCGCGCAGGCGCAGGCCGGAAGCCGCAAGGCGACGAGCGCTGCGTTGGCGGTGTGATCGTGCGTCGCAGCGGCAACGGCCTCGAATCCAGCGGCGAACGCTGCGATGACTGATCTCAGCGCGTGATCGCAACGGCCAATCTCAACAGGTAATCGATTGGCTAAGTGCCACCCAGCTGGGCGGCGGCGGCCAATTCGCGGCCTGATTGCCGGCCACGGTGCGCTGCAATTCATGGCGGTCGAGTTGCGGTGCCAGCGCCAGCAACAGGCGGGCGGTGTAATCGCGCATCACCCGCTCGCGCGGCAGCACGGCCCAAGCGGTACTGATCGGGATCGCCAGCGGTGCGTCGCGCACGATGAGATCGCCATCGTGTTGGCTGATCGCCATTTCCGCCAGCAAGCCGATGCCCATCCCGCTGCGCACATAGGTCTTGATCAGATCCGCATCGGCCGCGGTCATCGCTATTTTGGGCTGCAGGCCCAGCGCGGCAAACGCACGTTGCAGCGAGGATTCAGCGCGCAGCGAGGATTCATAACTGACCAGCGGTTGCAGGGCCAAGTCGGCCATCGTCAGAGGTTCTTTGCCCGCCAATGCGTGTGCGGGCGGCAAGATCAAACGCCGCCGCCAACGGTACAGCGGGATCGCGATGCCGCCATCCGGCATCTGGCCGGATGTGCTCAGGATCGCCAGATCGGCCTCGCCACTCGTCAGGTGGCCGAGGATTTGGTCATCGCTGGCGGGCTGCAGATGCACGCTGACATCCGGCCACGCCCGCTTCAATGCGGTGATCGCCGCCGGCAGCACGAAACGGGCCTGCGTGTGCGTGGTGACGATCGCCAAGCGCCCTGCCCCCTCGCCACGCTGGTTGGCGGCCAGTTGGCGGATGTTCTCCGCCTCGCGCAATGCCCGGCGCGCATGCACCAGCACCTCCTGCCCGGCTGATGTCAGTGCTTGCAGGCTGCGCCCCTTGCGGGCGAATAAGTGCAGACCCAGTTCATCCTCCAACTGCTTGAGCTGGCGCGACAGCACCGGTTGCGTGGCATGCACGCGCAGCGCAGCTTGGCTGATATTGAGCCCGGCATCGACGATGGCGACCAGATAGCGCAGTTGGGTAAGCGTCATCCCGCCATCTTAGAGCCTGTTCGCGGCCTCGCCACGCATGTGCAGGCGCGGCCTTGGCCCCTTGGCGGCGTTGCAATTCTCACCAATGGCCTTGCTGTTCGCAGCGAATCGCGCCTTGCCAAGCGCCCAATCCGCACCTCGCACAGCGCGCGTCAAGACCGTGGACAGGCTCTTATGCTGATCGGGCATAAACCGACAGGCTTTGCGTATTGGGATGCTTCACATGCGTGCGCTAGCCTGCAACCCTCTCCATCAGGAACCCCGACATGGCCCGTTACGACAGCATCCTCGACACTATCGGCAACACCCCGGTGGTGCGTCTGAATCGCCTCGCTCCCGCCCATGTGCGCCTGTATGCCAAGGTCGAGGCATTCAACCCCGGCGGATCGGTCAAGGATCGGCTGGCGCTGGCCATCGTGCTGGATGCCGAACGTCGCGGCCTGCTGAAACCGGGCGATACGATTGTCGAAGCGACCTCCGGCAATACCGGCGTGGCGTTGGCGATGGTGGCTGCGGCACGCGGCTACAAATTTGTCGCGGTGATGACCGAAACCTTCTCGATCGAACGCCGCAAGCTGATGCGGGCCTACGGCGCCAAGGTGATCCTGACCCCAGCCGCCGAGCGCGGCACCGGCATGGTGCGCAAGGCCGAGGAGTTGGCGGCCAAGCACGGCTGGTTTCTGGCCAGCCAGTTTTCCAACCCGGCCAACCCGGCCTACCACCGCTCGACGACGGCAGCGGAAATCCTGCGTGATTTTGCCAATGACCGGCTCGATTATTTCGTCAGCGGCTGGGGCACCGGCGGCACGATCAGTGGCGTTGGCGAAGTGTTGAAACTGGCGCGCCCAGCGGTGCAGATCATCGCCAGCGAGCCCGCCGGCGCGGCGCTGCTCTCGGGCAAGGAATGGCAGCCGCACAAGATCCAAGGCTGGACGCCGGATTTCCTGCCGGACAACCTGAGCCGCGATATCGCCGATGAAATCCTGCCAATCCAAGACGAGCTGGCCCGCGATACGGCGCGCCGCCTGGCGGCCGAGGAAGGGCTGTTTGTCGGCATTTCTGCCGGCGCAACCGTGGCCGCCGCACTTGAAGTGGCGAAGCAAGCCGAGGAAGGCGCGGTGCTATTGGCGGTGCTGCCCGATACCGGCGAACGCTACCTCTCGACCTTCTTGTTTGAAGGCGTCAACGAAGGCTCGGATGACGAGTGGTTGGCTGGGCTTGGTTGAGGCGGCACGTTGAGCACGGTGCTGGGGTGCTGAGTGCGGCCGAAACCGCGTAGAGGTTTCGGGTGAGCGTTGGGTGCTGGGCTGCTTCCGATCTGGTGGCATCCAAAGACGTTGCTGCGTTCGCCCTCACCCCCAGCCCCTCTCCCAAAGGTAGAGGGGAGCCCAATATTTTAATTTACTCCCTCAGCCCCTCTCTCAACGCTAGAGGGGAGGCAAATGTTTTGACTTGCATGCCACTCAATCGCCCCCTCCGGGTTAGTGCACAGGGCGGGCAAAACCTCGGAGTTGCTCAAAAAACTCTCTACCCCTGCTTGCGCGCCGCCTGCCGTGCGGCACGCAGGCCATCAAGTTTTTCTTTCAGCTTGATTTCCATCCCGCGCGGTACTGGTTGGTAATACACGCGCTCGCCCATCGCATCGGGAAAGCCGGTCTGGTCAAGCGCGATGCCGTCCTCGGCGTCGTGGTCGTATTGGTAGCCCTTGCCGTAGCCGAGTTCTTTCATCAGCTTGGTCGGCGCGTTGCGGATATGCATCGGCACTTCTTGCGTGCCGTACTCGCGCACATCGCGTTGCGCACTTTTCCACGCCACATACGCGGCATTCGATTTCGCCGTGCTGGCGAGATAAACCACTACTTGTGCCAGCGCCAGTTCGCCTTCGGGTGAGCCAAGCCGGTCATAGGCATCCCAGGCTTCGGTCGCCATCGCCAAGGCACGCGGGTCGGCCAGGCCGATATCTTCGACCGCCATCCGGGTCAGCCGGCGTGCCAGATAAATCGGGTCGCAGCCACCATCAATCATCCGCGCAAACCAATACAGCGCAGCATCGGGGTTGGAGCTGCGCACCGATTTATGCAGGGCGCTGATTTGGTCGTAAAACTGCTCGCCGCCTTTATCGAAGCGGCGCGTGCGGTCGGCCAGCACTTGTTCGATCAGATCGCGGCCAACCAAACCTTCCCCGCTCAATTCGGCGGCGATTTCCAGCAAGGTCAAGGCGCGCCGCACATCGCCATCGGCGGCACTGGCGATCGCACGCAAGTCATCGGCGGCGATTTCGATACCCTGCCCGCCCAAGCCGCGTTCGGCATCATCCAGCGCATATTGCAAGGCCACGATGATGTCATCGGCCGAGACCGCCTCCAGCACATGCACGCGGCAGCGCGAGAGCAGCGCGGAGTTGAGCTCAAACGAGGGGTTTTCGGTGGTGGCACCGACAAACAAGATGGTGCCGCGCTCGATATGCGGCAGGAAGGCATCCTGCTGCACCTTGTTGAAGCGATGCACCTCATCAACGAACAACACGGTGCGGATGCCGGCGTGGAAGCGCTGCTCGGCCGCGGCCAACACTTTGCGCACTTCCGGCAGGCCGGACATCACCGCCGATATCGCGATGAATTCGGCATCGGCATACTGCGCCAACAGCAAGGCCAGCGTGGTCTTGCCGCAGCCCGGCGGCCCCCACAAGATCATCGAATGGACATGGCCGGTTTCCACCGCACGGCGCAGCGCACTGCCGGCGCTCAGCAAACGTTTCTGGCCGACCATTTCATCCAGATTGCGCGGGCGCATGCGCTCGGCCAGCGGGCGCATTTCGTGGCCCGTGGCGAGCAGATCCGGGGTATGGGCAGATGAGGATTTCACGGTGACAGTATCGGCGATTCGCTCAGCCGAGACGACTAGTGCCGCGCACGGCCGGCCGCATCATTCAGCGCTGGGTGTCGGCCGCGCCTGCCAGCGATCAAGCTCGCCCAGCTCGTAATGCACATCCAGCCAGCGTTTGGCCGTGGTGTCGTAGAGGCCATCCACCCGCACGCCGCTGTCGTACTTGCCATCGAAGCGCGCCGTCGCCCTGCCCACATAACGCTGGTAGCGGCCTTCGCTGGGCATTTGCCGCAATTTGCTGAAATTCAATTCAACTTTCTGATTGGGGAATTCATCGCGAATCCGCTGCAAGGCCCGCTGCCGCAATTCACGGCTGCCTGCCGTATCAGCGGCCAGCAGCTGCCCGCCTTCATCACTCAGCCCAAAGGCCAACTCCACCCAAACCACGCTGCCGGCCTCGCTGTCGTACAAGGCGCGATAGCGAAATGGCAGCGCATCGCCACCCGCTTCCAGCGTGAGTTCACCGTGGCCGCTGACCCGGCGGTCACGCGGGCTGGCCGCGACAATCTCGGCTTGGTTGAACATCAACGTGATATCGCGCGCACCTTCCAGCCGCTGAGCGGCCGCCGCGATCAGCGCGCTGGCGATGGTGATGCGGATGGTTTCCGGGTCGTCCGCCACCTCATCGGCCCATGCGCGGTTTTCCAGCACCGGCACCGACTTGATCCCCGCCGCGCCCACATTGGCCACCGGCGCGGCCAACAGCACAACGGTGGAGAGCAGGATCAACGGCGAGGTGCGCATGATGGGATACGGATATCGAACGGGGTTGCAGTCTGCACGCGCCGGTGTCGATGGCCTGTGATGCGGTTTGCGGCTATTGAAGCCGCAGCCCGGCAAGAGAGGGGCGTTTTCGATGTATCGACCAGAGCTTGCAAGCCCGCCAGATCAGGCTTATTCGCCGATCACATCCACGCCCTTGGGTGGACTGAAGCGAAAGGTAGCAGCCGGCAGGCGGCCGTT
Organism: Pseudomonadota bacterium; assembly: GCA_030538735.1. GTDB lineage: Bacteria > Pseudomonadota > Gammaproteobacteria > Xanthomonadales > Xanthomonadaceae > Solilutibacter. The sequence continues at coordinate 8,725 of JAUNTK010000075.1, read as the reverse complement.
GCGGTTCCAGTTGCCGAAGCTCATCTCGGTGCGTTGGCCCAGCGCATCGGTGATCATCACCTTGGCCAAGCCACGCGCATTGAAGCCGAGCATGGCCTTGTCGAAATTGGCATCGGCCTGATTTTTCGGGGTCAGCGCCAGCCAGTTCATGCCATCGCGGCTGGGCTCCTCGCTGACATTGAACTGGCTATCCAGGCGGCTACGATCGACCAACGCGCCCAGCGGGCTGGATTGTTCCTCGGCCCCCTGCGGGCGCTTGCTGACCTGCTGCAAATCCGGCTCGTAAATCCACACAGTTTTGCCATCGGCGACGATGGTCTGCTGATACGGGCGCACGTACTGCCAGCGGAACAGATTGGGTGCCGACATCGATACCTTGCCGGCCGATTCTTCCTTCAGCGCGCCTTTTTGGTCATAGACCTGCTGGACGAAACCGCCATCAAGCGTTTTCAGGCCGTTGGTGAATTGGTCGAGCTGGGCGCGGGCTTGGGCGAAGGCGCTGCCGCTGGCAAGCGACAACCCGAGGGCGAGCAGGGTCAGACGGGTTTTCATCGAATCGCTCCGCAGGAGTTTGAGAGTGCAGGCAGTCTGCCCGGATAAAGATGAATAGGGGTTTGACTATCGCCCATCGCGGCGCGCATGTTCAGCTTGCTGTATCGGCCTGATCAAGCGATCAATCACGCGGCGGTGGCGGGGCCAGCACGCTGCGGTCGCCATTGTGTTCGGGCGGCGACACCACGCCGGCGGCTTCCATCGCCTCCACCAAACGCGCGGCGCGGTTGTAACCAATCTTCAGCCGGCGCTGCACGCCCGAGATCGAGGCGCGCCGGGTTTCGGTGACCACGCGCACCGCCTCGTCGTAGAGCGGGTCGGATTCATCACCCGCGGCCTGCGGCGATTCCGGCAGGCCGGTCGCGCCGATGGTGCTGCCATCGTGCATGGTCTGCACTTCTTCCAGCACGCCGTCGATGTAATCGGGCTGCCCTGCCCCCGCCTTGAGGTGCTCAACGACGCGATGCACTTCATCATCGGAAACAAACGCGCCATGCACGCGCTCGGGCATCGAGGTGCCGGGCGGCATGTACAGCATGTCGCCGTGGCCAAGCAGGGTTTCCGCTCCGCTTTGATCGAGGATGGTGCGGCTGTCGATCTTGGAGGAAACCTGGAAGGCGATCCGGGTCGGGATATTGGCTTTGATAAGCCCGGTGATGACATCGACCGAGGGCCGCTGCGTGGCCAAAATCAGATGGATGCCGGCGGCACGCGCCTTCTGCGCGAGGCGGGCGATGAGTTCTTCCACCTTCTTGCCGACGATCATCATCATGTCGGCAAATTCGTCGATGAAAACGACGATATAGGGCAAGGCCTCCAGCGGCTGCGGCGCTTCGTCGGGCATGCCGGACGGCTTGAACAGCGGGTCAAGAATCGGCTGGCCGGAATCGGCGGCGTCTTTCACCTTTTTGTTGAAGCCGGCCAGATTGCGCACACCCACCGCGCTCATCAACTTGTAGCGGCGCTCCATTTCGGCCACGCACCAGCGCAGGCCATTGGCCGCCTCTTTCATATCCGTCACGACCGGGGCCAGCAGATGCGGGATGCCTTGATAGACGCTCAATTCCAGCATCTTCGGGTCGATCATCAACATCCGCACTTCTTTGGCGCTGGCCTTGAACAGCAGCGATAGCACCATTGCATTGACCGCCACCGATTTGCCCGAGCCGGTGGTGCCGGCCACCAGCAAATGCGGCATCCGCGCCAAATCGGCGACGGTTGGGCGGCCGGCGATATCCTTGCCCAGCGCCAACGTCAGCGGGCTGGCGGCCTTGTCGTATTCCTTCGAGCGCAAGAGTTCCGAGAGATAGATCATCTCGCGGCTGGTGTTCGGCGTTTCCAGCCCGATCACCGATTTGCCGGGGATCACATCCACCACGCGCACCGATTTGACCGACAGGCCGCGGGCGATGTCTTTATCCAGCGATGAAATCTGGCTGACTTTCACGCCCGGTGCCGGTTCGATCTCGAAGCGGGTGATGACCGGGCCGGGATAGGCACCCACCACCTGCGCATCGATGCGGAAATCCTTCAGCTTGTATTCGATCTGCCGGCTCAGCACTTCCAGCGTTTTTTCGTCATGGCCCTTGGGCTGCGGCTTAGGGTCATCCAGCAGCGCCAATGGCGGCACGCTGTCGGGGTCGCCACCGACAAACAGCGGGATTTGTTGATCGCGCTTGGCCCGCTCGCTTTTTTCCACCACCGGGGCGGCTGGCGGCTCGATCCTGACCGGCTCGCGTTTGGCACGCAATTCGGTCTCGATCTTGCGTGATTCGCTGCGTTCTTCGCGTAAGTGGCGGGTTTCCTTCCACTCGCGGGCCTCCTTCTGGCTGCGCCGGAACAGATCGGGCAGCTTCATCACCTGCGCGCCGATCCAATCCATCACCGCAAACCACGACAGCCCGGTGGCGAGCGTCACCGCCACCATCAGCAAGGTAATCAGGAACAAATTGCTGCCCAGCGGCCCAAACAGGCTGTGCAAAGAATTGCCGACCAAGCGCCCCAGCACGCCACCGGCCCCGCCGGAAAAATTCTCGACCGCGCCGATGCGCAAATGCAGCAGGCCGACACTGGCGATGAGAAAAGCAAACAGGCCGACCAAACGCAGCGCCGGGCCAAGATCGGCATCGCCATCACCATCGCTATCCATTTTGAACAGCGCGATCCACGCCACCACGCCCAGCAGCACCGGCAGCAGGAAGGCGGAATAACCCAGCAGGGTGATCAAGGCATCGGCCAACCACGCGCCGGCCTGCCCGCCCACATTGTGCAAGCTGCCAGTGATGCTGCCGGAGCGCGAAAAGCCCGGGTCATCGGCCGAATAGGTGACCAGAATCGCCAGCAGATACAGCAATGCCGGCGCGATCGCGATCATCAGCAGGTCGCGCAGCATCTTTTGCCGGCGCGGGTTGGGCGCGGCGCGGCGGGCGGGCTTGTCGGCCTTGCCGGGTTTACGGCTGCGGGGTTCCGGTTTGACGCTTGCCACCGTGCGAATTCACCTTAAGTGATAAATGTAAATTATTGATACAAAAAGGGTATCGCATCGGCATCATCGGCGGCAAGCACGGCGATCTGGCCGTGCTGCCTGCCGCTTGGCCGATCAGACCTTCATATCCAACAGGGCCGGATGCACCAGCTGCCCAGCCTCGACATTGATGCCCTTCACCAGCGCCGCGTTCTCGCGCCACGCCGGGCCGCTGGCCAGCTTGTTGACCCACGGCAGGATCGCGGCGCAGATCGCCTGCGAGCTGGTCTGCGGTACCGCACCAGGCATATTGGTGACGCAAAAATGGGTCACGCCCTCCTCCACATAGGTCGGGTCTTTCCAAGTGGTCGGGCGCGAGGTTTCAAAGCAACCGCCTTGGTCGATGGCGATATCCACCAGCACGCTGCCGTCTTCCATGCCCTTCAGCATCTCGCGGGTCAATACGCGCGGCGCGGCGGCACCCGTCACCAAGACCGCACCGATCACCAGATCGGCCGAGGCCACTTCTTCTGCCACCAAATCAGCATACGGGTAGAGCGCGGTGACGTTGTTGCCCAGCCGCATCATTTCTTCCATGCGGTCTTGGCGCATCTCAAACACGGTGACGTTGGCACCGCCCGCCGCGGCCAGCGCGGCCGACGCACCACCGGCCTTGCCGGCACCAAATACCACCACCTTGCCGCGCTCGGTCGAGGCCAGCCCGCCCAGCAATTTGCCCTTGCCGCCCATCGGTTGATGCAGCAAATGGGTGCCGACCTGCACGCCAATCTTGCCGGCAATCACCGACATCGGTGCCAACAACGGCAGATCGCCATTGGGCAATTCCACGGTTTCAAACGCCACGCCAGTCAGGCCGATATCCAGCAGCTCACGGGTCAGCTTGGGCTCGGCGGCCAGATGCAGATAGCAAAACAGCAGATGGTCGCGGCGCAGATGCTGCAAATCCCCGGCGATCGGCTCTTTGACCTTGACGATCATTTCGCCTTTTTCGTACAGCGCGGCCGCATCCGGGGCGATCTTCACGCCCAGCGCGGTGTAGCGATCATCACTGAAGCCGGATTTCACGCCTGCATCTTTCTCGATCCACACCTCATGGCCGCGCTTGACCAGATCACCAGCGGCGGCGGGGACGAGGGCGATACGGCCTTCGAGGGTCTTGGTTTCCTTCGGCACACCAATACGCATGGGTTCTCTCTTGATCGGATTTGCAAACGGCGGCTGCCGCCCGCATGTGGAGGGGACGCGCGGCTTAAACTAGTCCGCTTCGACACCCCACCATACGGTTGAAAGTATAGCGATCATGACCACCACCAAGCATTGCCAGTTGCTCATCCTCGGTTCCGGCCCCGCCGGCTGGACTGCGGCCGTTTACGCCGCCCGCGCCAACCTCAAACCCGTCGTGGTCACCGGCATGGCGATCGGCGGCCAGCTGATGACAACGACTGAAGTCGATAACTGGCCGGGCGATGCCCACGGCCTGATGGGCCCGGCACTGATGGAGCGCATGCAGGCCCACGCCGAACGCTTTGATACCGAAGTGGTCATCGACCAAATCCACACCGCTGACATCAGCCAACGCCCGTTCCGCCTGAAGGGCGATGCCGGCGAATACACCGCCGATGCCATCGTCATCGCCACCGGGGCCACCGCCAAATACCTTGGCCTGCCCTCCGAGGAGGCCTTCAAGGGCCGCGGCGTCTCCGCGTGTGCCACCTGCGATGGCTTCTTCTACAAAGACAAGGAAGTCGCGGTGATCGGCGGCGGCAATACCGCCGTTGAAGAAGCCCTGTATCTCTCCCATCTGGCCAGCAAGGTGTATCTGGTGCATCGCCGCGATACGCTGCGCGCTGAAAAGATCATGCAAGACAAGCTGTTTGCCAAGGTCGATGCCGGCAAAATCGTGCCGATCTGGCATCACACCGTCGATGAAGTGCTGGGCGATGAAGCCGGCGTCACCGGCCTGCGCCTGAAATCGATGCTCGATGACAGCAGCCAAGACATCGCCGTACACGGCATGTTCGTCGCCATCGGCCACCACCCGAATACGCAGATTTTTGATGGCCAACTGGCGATGTCGAACGGCTACCTCAAGATCAAATCCGGCCTTGATGGCGGCGCCACGATGACCTCGACGCCCGGCGTATTCGCCGCCGGTGATGTTGCCGACCAGCATTACCGGCAAGCCATCACCAGCGCCGGCTTCGGCTGCATGGCCGCGCTGGATGCCGAGCGTTGGCTGGAATCGCAGAGCTGAGCCCAGCTTGCGATGACGCGGATTAAATCCGCCGTTAGGCAGGCGGCTGGCCGATGAGCCAACCCGACCGCACCCGCCGCCTCGCCCGCATGAAAGCCATCGCGCTGGGCTGCTTGCTGGGCGCGATGGCTTTGCTGCTGTTGGCGCACGTCAATGGCCGCGAAGGCATCTGGGCGTGGGTGGGGGCATTCGCCGAGGCGGCCACGGTCGGCGCCTTGGCGGATTGGTTTGCGGTGGTCGCACTGTTTCGCCACCCGCTGGGTTTGCCGATCCCGCATACCGCAATCATCCCGCGCAACAAAGCCAAGTTGGGCGATGCGTTGGGCGATTTTCTGGTCAACAATTTTCTCGCGCCCGCGCAATTGCTCGCGCGTTTACAGGCGTGGAACCCGGCGCGTCATTTGGGCGAATACTTGGGCGATGAAAAACGCCTCGATCATCTGGCCCGCCAGTTACAAGGCTGGGCGGCAGAATCGCTGAAATCACTGGATTCGCCAGTCTTCGAGCGCGAAGTGCTGGCACTGGTGCATCGCCAATTGCTGCGCTGGGATGCGGCCGCCACCGCCGCCCATCTCACCCACGCCCTCACCGCTGGCCAGCATCACCAGCGCGTGCTCAATGCCGGGCTGGAACAGATCGCCGGCTGGCTGGATAAACCCGAGGTGCGCAGCTTTCTCACCGAAAAACTGGTGACGATGGCGCGGCGCGAATTCCCCAAGGTGCTGTGGGTCACCGACAAGCTCAACTACACCGATGACTTGGGCGTGGCGCTATCGCAAAAACTGGCCGATGCGATGATCGGCGAGGTGCAGGCGGTGCTGAATGAGCCCGAGCACCCGCTGCGCCAACGCTATAACGCCGAAGCCGCACGGCTGATGCAGCAATTGCAGGATGACCCGGCATTTCAGGCCAAGGCCGATGCGTGGAAACGGCAACTGGTGGAAAGCCCGCTGGTGCGTGATTACGCCCGCGATTTGTGGTCGCGCCTACGTGTGTGGCTACACGAGGATTTGGCCCGCGATGATTCGCGCAGCCTCGCCCACTTCCGCGCTTATGCCGAGCGCCTTGGCCGCCGCCTGCGCGAAGACGCCGTGTGGCAGGCCGCCGCCAATGCCCAGCTTGGCATCGCCGCCGAGCATCTGGCCGAGCAACTGCGCAAAGTCGCGCCGGGCTACATCCGCCAGACCATCGCGGCCTGGGACACCCGCGCGATGGTGCGCGAGATTGAAGTATCGGTGGGCCGCGATCTGCAATTCATCCGCCTCAATGGCACCCTAATCGGCGGCTTGGTCGGCGTGGCGCTGCATGGCTTGTTCAAACTGTTTTGATGATGGTTGCCCGCCAATCTATCCCCATGCACGCCCGCCTCCACGCCGCGATCAGCGAGATCGCCGCCAACGATTGGGATGCCCTGCACAATGGCCGCAACCCGTTCGTGCAGCACGCCTTTCTCGATGCGCTCGAAGCCAGCGGCAGCCTGCGCGCCGACTGGGGCTGGCAGCCGCATCATCTTGCGTTGTATCAAGACGATGCCCTGATCGCCGCCGCCCCGATGTATCTGAAAGCCAACTCGCATGGCGAGTTCGTGTTCGATCACGCATGGGCGCAGGCCTACGCCGAACACGGCCTGGATTACTACCCAAAATGGCTGGCCGCCGCCCCCTACTCGCCCGTCACCGGGCCGCGTCTTTTGGCATGCAGCGCCGAGCATCGCCACACATTGGCCGCCACCATCGCCGAGCTCGCCGCACGCCAAGGCATCTCCTCGGCGCATGTCAATTTCCATCAAGCCAGCGACGATGCCGCCTTCGGCAACGACTGGCTGCTGCGCGAGGATGTGCAATACCACTGGCGCAATAGCGCCGGCTGGCCGGATTTCGAGGCGTTTCTGGCCGCGATGGATCACAAACACCGCAAAAATATCCGCGCCGAACGCCGCAAACTGCAGCAAGCCGGCATCACCTTCCGCCATCTGCATGGCGATGAAGCCAGTGCCGAACAACTCGCCATGATGCATCGCTTCTACCTGCGCACCTTCGATGATTACGGCAACTCACCGGCACTGACGCTGGATTTCATCCAACGCATCGCCCGCAGCCTGCCGCGCAATCTGCTACTGATCTTGGCCGAACACGGCGGCCGCGCCATCGCTGGTGCACTCTGCCTGCGCGGCGGCGATACGCTGTATGGCCGCTACTGGGGCAGCGATGTGCAACGGCCCGGGCTGCACTTTGAAACCTGCTATTACCAAGGCATCGACTATTGCCTGCGCGAAGGCCTGACCCATTTTGAACCCGGCGCACAAGGCGAGCACAAAATCGCCCGCGGCTTCCTGCCCGAAATCGTGCAAAGCCGGCATTGGATCAACGACCCACGCTTTCGGCAGCCGTTATCGGCATGGTGCGCGGCAGAACGCGCGTCGGTGCGCCGTTATGCTGAAGGTCTGCGGGTGCGTTCGCCGTTCAAACACCTGTGAATGACCCGTCATTGCGACGAAAGCCGGAACCCATTGCACTGCAAGCCTTGAAAAAATCTCGGGTTCTATTGGCTGACAGCATTGGCAGCTCATTGCCACGCCTCGACCTCCGAAAATTCCATGCACTTCCCGTCAACGATGCTATAGCGCTTGATCAACTTGTCATCTCCCCGCTCGAAAAACGCGCTATAGCTTTCCTGTCGAGAGGGCATGACCGTTATCGACAGCAACCGATGACCGCCTCCCTCCCATGAAGATTTTGAGCCGGATTCAGGCACACATTGACCATCGGAAATCTTCTGTATCGAAGACGACCTTGTGCTGTATTGAGACCGCGCAAGGTCTAGCACTTGAAAATAAAGCTCTGAACTCCTGGCGCAACTCTTATCGCCGCGTCCGACCAAAAATTCGCTTCTTGAATTTTTGCTTTTGGATATGATCCCGCCATCGCCGGAGGCCATGATGCTGCGATAATCGAATATGCAATCACCATCGACGGGAACGCCATTTGAGGCCCATGTCTGCGCCCGGACGCCCCCGTGTATCTGGTTCCATAAATTTCGCTCCGTCGCCATGAATTCATTGGCCCGGGGTTTGATTGGGCCGATTGTGCTGCATCCGGTAACGGAAAATACAATCAATATTGCAAGCTTGGTTGAAACAATACGCAGCATGACAGTTTTTATTTTTCTCTATCTCTCGCTTGCGCGGCCGGTAATACAGTTAACGGTTTCGGTGGATGAGCCTGATTGGCACAGGGCCCGAAATGCATCCGGGGTTTGGTAGCTCAAGCTGGAGTGCGGCCTGACCTGATTGTAGTGCTGCGAAGTGTCTTCGTCACCGTTTCCGGGTAGGAAGTGAACTGTAACCGTTACGCGCGGACACGTTCAGTCGGGGTCTTGCTGACCTGCTCCGGGATTTTCGGACCACGTAAAAGTTGAGAGGATGGCTTCCTTGC
>JAUNTK010000074.1 GCA_030538735.1 Pseudomonadota bacterium | reverse complement strand
GTTTTGATTGCCGCGATGATTACGCCGTCAAAGCGCAGCGTCGCAGCTTCTGGGTATCGTTCAATGCGCGTTTCTAAGCACGCCCGCTTGGCCGACATCGACCAACCCCGATGAGCGACGCGACCACATCGGCCACCCTGCGCCAGCAGCGCCGCGGCTTCTGGCTGCGGCAGTTGCACCAATGGCATTGGATCAGCGCCGCCGTGTGTCTGGTGGCGATGCTGTTGTTCTCGGTGACCGGCATCACCCTCAACCACGCGGCCAGCATCGAGGCGACAGCGCAGGTTGCGGTCGGCAACACAACGATGCCGACATCGGTGCTGAAATCGCTTAGTAATCACGAAGAAGGCCAAGCGCCGTTATCGGCCACCGCGATTGATTGGTTGAACCATTCGACGCCGCTGCGTGTTGGCCGGCAGGCGGCGGAATGGTCGGCCGATGAAATCTACCTCGCCCTGCCCCGCCCCGGCGGCGATGGCTGGATCAGCATCGACCGCAAAACCGGCGCCGTCGAATACGAACGCACCGGGCGCGGTTGGGTTTCCTACCTCAACGATCTGCACAAAGGCCGCCATACCGGCGCGGCGTGGCGCTGGTTTATCGATGTGTTTGCCATCGCCAGCATCGTGTTTACCGCCAGTGGGTTGTTCCTGTTGCAGATGCACGCCCGGCAACGCCGTTCAACCTGGCCCTGGGTCGCGCTTGGCGTCGTGATCCCGCTCATCATCGCCCTCGTTTTCATCCATTGATCCACGGAGTAAGCCCCATGCGCATCACGGTCACCATCGCCCTGTGCGGCCTTATGGCCCTGCCGGTACACGCCGCCGAACTCAAGCTTGATGTCGAAATCCCCAAACTCAATGTCGCCGAATATCACCGCCCGTATGTGGCGATCTGGGTCGAAGGCGCCGACCAAAGCGCGAAGGCCAATCTCGCCGTCTGGTATGCGCAAAAAGCCAATAGCGAGGGCCACGGCAGCAAATGGCTGCCCGACCTGCGCCAATGGTGGCGGCGCAGCGGCCGCACGTTGAAGGTGCCGGTGGATGGCGTGACGGGCCCAACCCGCCCGGCCGGCAACCATGCGTTGGTCTTCAACGATAAACACCCGGAACTGAAAAACCTGCCGGCCGGCGACTACACCTTGGTGGTGGAAGCCGCACGCGAAGTGGGTGGCCGCGAGCTGTTGCGCATCCCGTTCAAATGGCAAGGCACAAGCACGGGCAGCGCGCAAGGCAACAGCGAGTTGGGCCGTGTTCGGCTTAGTAGCCGTTGATGTATCGACGAACTTTCGATACGTCGGCGCTATCCAGCGTCCGAGCCCCCACAGATGGGTTCACGGCGTGTCCCGTGGGGCGCCTGGCACCGACGGATGGCGAAGGCACTGACTCACCACTTCGATCCAGCTCGCCTCTCGCATCGCATGAAAAAGACGCTCTGCGCATCACCGAGATGTGCGAGCACCGTTTGCAAACACCTTCCAAGGAGACACCGATGAACACCATAATCAAACGTACCGCCCTGTTGCTGGCTCTGGCCCTGCCGGTCTCGGCACAGGCCCACAAGGCGTGGCTGTTGCCTTCGCAATCGGTGCTCGCCGGTGATGCGCCGTGGATCACCGTGGATGCGGCTGTCTCCAACGATCTGTTCTACTTCAACCATGTGCCACTGCGGCTGGAAGGCCTAGAGATCACCGCGCCCGATGGCAGCCGCGTCGCCGCGCAGAATCAAGCCACCGGCAAATATCGCAGCGTGTTTGATGTCGAATTGGACAAGGCCGGCACCTGGCGCATCGCCAACGTCAATCAGGGCCTCAACGCCAGCTGGAAAGAGAATGGCGAGAACAAACGCTGGCGTGGCACGGCCGCCAATTTTGCCAAAGAAGTCCCGGCCAACGCGCAGGATTTGCAAGTGAGCCAGAGTGCCAGCCGGGTTGAAACCTTCGTCACCAACGGCGCGCCCAACACCACCGCGCTCGCCATCAGCGGCACTGGTCTGGAGATGCAGCCGATCACCCACCCCAACGATTTGGTCGTAGGCGAGCAAGCCAGCTTCCGCCTGTTGGTCGATGGCCAGCCGGCCGCCGGCATCGAAATCGAAATCGTGCGTGGCGGCACCCGTTATCGCGATGCGCAGGACGAGATCAAACTGACCAGCGATGCCAAGGGCGAATTCAAGGTGACCTGGCCCAGCGCCGGTATGTACTGGCTGGAAGCCAGTAGCCGCGATCAAAAGACATCGCTGCCGCAAGCCAAACAGCGCCGGCTGATGTACGTGGCGACGCTTGAAGTGTTGCCGGAATAATCGGCTTCACAGATCCGCAATGAACCCGGCCATCCACCAATTCGGCGGCTGCACGATGGGCACCACATGGTCGGTGCTCGCGGTTGCCGCCGCCGATGCCGACTTGCAGCGCCTCTATTTTGGTGCGCAGCGTGAGCTAGATACGGTGGTGGCCGAGATGAGCAACTGGCAGGCCGATTCCGCCATCAGCCGCTTCAATCGCGCCGCAGCGGGCAGTGTGCATCGGCTGCCCGATGGCTTTCGCACAGTGCTGCAAGCGGCATTGCAGATTGCCGAAGCCAGCGATGGCGCATTCGACCCAACGCTTGGCGCCCTGGTCGATGGCTGGGGATTCGGGCCATCTCGTGCCATCAATATGCAGGTAATCGGCGCACTCGATACCCTGCGCGCCCAGTGTGGCTGGCAGCGCCTGCACTGGCAGGATGCCGACAGCATCGTGCAACCCGGCGGCCTGCAACTGGATTTGTGTGCCATCGCCAAAGGCTACGCGGTCGATGCCGTCGCCGCGTGGCTGCGCAATGCGGGGGTGCGCGCGGCCTTGGTCGAGGTTGGCGGCGAATTGCACGGTTATGGGCGCAAGCCCGATGGCAGCGCGTGGCGCGTGATCGTCGAAGGTTGGCAGGGCGATGAGGACGACAGCCAACCCGCACGCATCATCGCGCTGGATGGCTCAGCGGTGGCGACATCGGGCGAGCGCTGGCACCAGCGCGAACGCGAAACGCGCCGCGAAAGCCATACCCTCGACCCACGCAGCGGGCGGCCACTGGCCGATGCACCTACCGCGGTGACCGTGCTGATGCCCAGCGCCATGTTGGCCGATGGCTGGGCCACCGCACTGGGCGTGCTCGGTTGCGAGGCCGGTTTTGATCTGGCCTGCCGGCGTGGCATCGCCGCGCGCTTTATCGATAGCGCCGAGCGCGATTACCGCGAGCGCATCACGCCCGCCTTGCAGGAACGATTGCACGCATGAGCCGCAGCCATTTGGGCAACAGCCTGTTGATCGCCGCATTGATCGCCATCGCGCTCGGGTTCGCCGCGTGGCAGCGCGACCTGTGGTGGCTCGGCAGCCCCGACCGTTTGCGGCTTGTTTCAAGTGCGCTGGCGCTTGGCGCATGGGTCGCGTTTAGCGTGGTGATGCTTAGGCCGCCGCGCAGGCGCAGCCCCGATGACATCAGGGATACCGATGCCCAATCCACGCTGCTGATCCTCTGGGCCAGCCAGACCGGCTTCGCCCGCGAGTTGGCCGAATTCACCGCCGCATCGCTCAGCGAAGCCGACATCGCCAGCCGCATCCGGCCAATCGAAACTGCCAGCCCGGCGATGCTGCGCGCATATCGCCATGTTGTGTTCATCGCCAGCACCAGCGGCGAAGGCGATGCGCCCGATCATGCGCTGGGCTTTTTGTCCACCCTCGCCGGCCACGCGCTGGGCGATGTCTCTTACGCCGTGCTTGCGTTGGGCGATAGCGATTACAGCCACTTCTGCGGCTTTGGCCGCCAGCTCGATCACACACTTGGCAGCGCCGGCGCACAGCCGCTGTTTGACCGCATTGATGTTGATCGCGCCGACCCGGCCGCTCTGCGTCATTGGCAGCAACAACTGGCACACAGCCTCGGCATCGCCGCAATGCAAGACTGGGTGCCAGCGCACTACCAAGCCTGGGCATTGCGCGCGCGCCAACATCTGAACCCCGGCAGCATCGGTGCGCCGGTGCATCGCCTATGGCTGGATGCTGCCGAGGGCGCGGATGCAGTTTGGCAGGCCGGTGATATCGCCGAGATCGGCCCGCACCACGCCACCGAAACCGTCGCCGCGTGGCTTGATGAAACGGGTTTCAATGGCGACAGCTTGATCGCATCTGGCAACGCATCGGCACAACGGCTGGCCGATTGGCTGGCCACGATGCAACTGCCAGCAGCGCGCGATATGGCCGGGCTCAACGCCGCCGAGTTGCTCGACACACTGCGCCCACTACCGCACCGCGAATACTCGATTGCCTCGCTCGCGGACGAGGGCAGCTTGCAACTTTTGGTGCGCGAAATGCGCGATGACAGCGGCCGGCTCGGCCTCGGCAGTGGCTGGCTATGCCAACACGCCGCGATCGGCAGCCGCATCGACCTGCGCATCCGTCGCAACCCTTCCTTCCATGCGCCCGCCGCCGACACCCCGCTGATCCTGATCGGCAACGGCACCGGCATTGCCGGGCTGCGCACCCATCTGGCGGCCCGCGTCGCAAGTGATGCGCGCCGCAACTGGCTGATCTTCGGCGAGCGCCAAGCCGCCCATGATGCGCACTTCGCCGATGACTTGGCCGCGTGGCAAGCGCAAGGCTTTCTACCGCAATTCGATGCCGTGTATTCGCGCGACGGCGGGCCGCATCGCTACGTGCAAGACCGGCTGCAGGCCGAAGCCCACCGCCTGCGGCAATGGGTCGATGAAGGGGCCGCGATCTACGTCTGCGGCAGCCTGCACGGCATGGCACCCGCCGTCGATGCGGCTATCGGCACGATTTTGGGCACCGCCTGCCGTGATGCACTGCGCGCCGCAGGCCGTTATCGGCGTGATGTGTATTGAACGGGTGTGCCGCGCTTGGCATTGCTGAACGCCACGCAGCCCGCAGGCAACTCAATCAACACGCGGCTTCAAGCGGATAAAAATCGCGCTGCCGGTGCCATCGATGCGTTGGCTGCCGCGTCGCTCGCCAGCCGAGAGAATCACGCTATCGCCCTGCCCCAGTTCGGCATCGGCATCATGCAGATCGACGCTGCCAGCACTGACATGCAGCGCCCACGTTTCGCCGGGCTCGACAAAGATCGTGGATGCACCAACCAGCGGCCGTAACCAGAGATCGGCATCGAAGCGATCACGCTGCCACATCAGATTGAAATCGGTGGTCGCGCCATCGATCAGGCGGCTATGCAGTGCGCGCTCGCCAGCGAACCGTAATTGCGGTGCCAGCGGGGTCAGTTCGGCTTGCTCGCCATCGGCGAACTCGAAGACCATGCCGGCACCGGAAAGCAGGACGATCTGCCGCTCGATGCCGGCAAACGTGGAAAACGCGCCATCGGCTTCCACTTCGGCCAGCGACAGCCGCCAATCCCAATCGGCCTCATCGCCGACGCGGGCGATTTCCCGCGTCCAGCCGCCATCATTGCGCCAGCGTTGTCGCAGGCTTTGGGTAAATCGAATGATGCGAATATCGTCCATCCGCGCAGTGTACTGAACGCTGGTTCATCGGCCGGCCACGCTCTCACTGCCATCTGGCTATCGGCGTGCAGGCAAGACCCGCAATGGATCGCCCGACGCGCCATCCCGGCGCGCCGGACATCCCGGACATCCCTGATCCAGACATCCCTGTGTCGGCCTCCTGCCTGTCCGTCGGGACATCCTGCCCCCGCGACGACATCCGGGTCATCGCACGTTAGCCATCCCCACTTCTGCCAGCTTGCGCGCTGCCGATTCGCGGCTGCCGCTGGTGACTGGCTCGGTGGCGTAGCCGCTGCCGAGCCGGATCCGCTCGCGGTTGCGCTCGACCGTTTTGATGCCGACACCGTTGACCAGCGCCAGCGCCTCGATGCTGCGGAATGCGCCATGCTTGCGCCGGTAATCGACAATCGCCTGCGCCCGCACCCGGCCGATGTTGTCCAGCTCGGCGGCCAAGGTTTCAGCATCGGCGGTGTTGATATTGATGGTTTCCGCCGCCGTCAACGGCAGGGCCAGCAGCAACCACACCAGCAGCGCTACCAATACCCCGAACACTGACCTCATTTGCATCTCCTCGCCTTGCCATCAATCGTGCCGCTGTCTCTGTGTTGCCAGTCTCCGCCTCAATGCCCATGCACGTTATCGCGGGACTGCCCGGCGGCCTGTCGGATAAAGGCGGCTCCGGCTGTAGGAAAAATCCGAACAATCGTGCCTTGAATCACCATTACCGAATCCACGGCCCGCTAGAATTGGTGTTTGACCCAAATCCGTGGAGCCCGCGATGGATGCCAAGCAGATCAGCCAGTTCGTCAATGCCAAATGGGATGACGAAATCGTCCCCAACCTGATCGAGTACATCGCCATCCCCAATAAATCGCCGATGTTCGATGCCCAATGGCGCGAGCACGGCTATATGGATCAGGCCGTCGATCTGATGGTGAAATGGGCCGAGGCGCAGGCCATCCCCGGCATGACGATCGAGGTGGTGCGGATCGATCAGCGCACGCCGCTGATCTACATCGACATCCCGGCCAGCGGCGAATCGGTCGGCGATGACTGCGTGCTGCTGTATGGCCACCTCGACAAGCAACCGGAAATGACCGGCTGGGACGATGATCTTGGCCCGTGGAAGCCGGTGCTGCGCGGCGACAAACTGTATGGCCGGGGCGGTGCCGATGATGGCTATGCGATCTTCGGTTCGCTGACCAGCGTGATGGCCTTGCAGGCGCAAGGGCTGCCGCATGCGCGCTGCGTGGTGCTGATCGAGGCCTGCGAGGAATCCGGCAGCTACGATTTGCCGGCCTATGTCGATCATCTGGCCGATCGCATCGGCAAGCCATCGCTGGTGGTGTGTCTGGATTCGGGCTGCGGCAATTACGATCAACTTTGGTGCACCACCTCGCTGCGCGGTCTGGCTGGCGGCAATCTGCGCGTCGATGTATTGAGCGAAGGCGTGCACTCGGGCGATGCCTCGGGCATCGTGCCGTCCAGCTGGCGCTTGATCCGCCAATTGCTCTCGCGCATCGAGGATGAGCAAACCGGCAAGCTGAAGCTCGACGGTCTGTATGTCGATATCCCCACCGAACGCTTGACGCAGGCGCAAAAAGCCGCCGATGTACTGGGCGATGAAGTATTCGACAAATTCCCGCTCATCGATGGCCTGCGCCCGATGGCCGAGAACAATGCCGAGCGCGTATTGAACCGTACCTGGCGTCGATGGCCTGCCGGCGCTGGATTCGGCCGGCAATGTGCTGCGCCCGTTTACCGCGATCAAGCTATCGCTGCGCCTGCCGCCTACGCTCGATGGCGATCAAGGCGGCCAGTTGTTGCGTGACACCCTGCTGGCCGATGCGCCGAACGGTGCCAAGGTCAGCTTTGAGCTGGAGAAATCCTCCTCCGGTTGGAACGCACCGGCGATGTCGGCGTGGCTGGAAGACGCCATCGACCAATCCAGCCAACGTTTCTACGGCCAGCCGGCGATGTATATGGGCGAAGGTGGCTCGATCCCGTTCATGGGCATGCTGGGCGAGAAGTTCCCCGGCGCGCAGTTCATGATTACCGGCGTGCTGGGCCCGCACAGCAATGCGCATGGCCCGAACGAATTTCTGCACATCCCGATGGGCAAAAAAGTCACCGCCTGCGTGGCGCACGTGATCGCCGCGCATCATGCGGCATCCTTGCGCGGTGAGACCACCGGCGTTGGCGTGGCAGCCGATAGCGGCAAGCGCCACGGCGACCACGGCTGCTGTTGAGACGAGCGTCAAAAAAGTTCATCTCCGATGCCCTAGACGTCCGGGGCATCGGGTTTTCCGCGCCCGCCACTGCTATGCTGGCGGCTGCATGCAAAAACGGGGTTGGCAATGCCGTTGTTTGGTAGTGAAAACTGGCTGTACATCGCCTTGATTGGCCTCTTGGTCGGCATCGTGGCGCGCTTTTTCAAGCCCGGCCGCGACCGCATGGGCATCATCCTCACCACCTTGCTTGGCATCGTCGGCGCCCTGTTCGCCGGCTGGTTTGGTCAATACATGGGCTGGTACCAGCCTGGGCAACCCGCCGGCTTCATCGGCTCGGTACTGGGCGCGATCTTCATCCTGTTGGTGGTCGGCCTGTTCAAGAAACCGCGTGAGCGGCGCATCTTCCGCAGCCGGCGCTGATCCCGACGCATGAATCGCGGACAACAACGCCTCGATTGGGCGCGTAGCGTACTGGCCGCGCCCGCGCTTGAGCTGGAACGTGCCTCCACCGATGCCGGCTTCCGCAGCTATTGGCGCAGCGTGGGCATCACGCCATCGCGGATCGTGATGGATTCACCGCCAGACAAGGAGGACGTGCGCCCGTGGTTGGCGATCCGCGCCCTGCTTGATGCCCACGGCGTGCGTGTCCCCGAGGTGCTGCAGCAAGATACCGAGGCCGGCTTTCTGCTGCTGGAAGATCTCGGTGCCAACACCTATCTGCATGACATCAACGCCGACAATGCCGATCAATTATTTGATGGCGCAATCGACCAGCTACTGAAATTGCAGGCGGCCCCGCCGCCCACCGATCTGCCGCACTACGACGAGGCGATGCTCGCGCGCGAACTGCGTCTGTTTGATGATTGGTTCTGCACCACCCATCTTGGCCTGACGCTTGATTGTGGCGAGATGGAAACGCTCGATGCCAGCTACCGCTTTTTGATCGATACCGCGCTGGCGCAGCCGCAGATTTTGGTGCACCGCGATTTCATGCCGCGTAATTTGATGCAGGCCGATCACGGCCCGGCCGTGCTGGATTTCCAGGATGCGGTGGTCGGCCCGATTGCTTACGATGCGCTATCGCTGTTCAAGGATGCCTTCCTCAGTTGGCCGGCAGCCCGCGTCGATGGCTGGTTGCGCCATTACCACGCGCGTGCCGCTGGCGCGGGTTTGCCAGTGCCGGCGCTCGACCAATTCTTGCGCGATGCCGACTTGATCGGCGTGCAGCGGCATCTGAAAGTGATCGGCATTTTCGCCCGCCTGCACCACCGCGATGGCAAGCCGAAATATCTGGCCGATGTGCCGCGTTTCTTCGCCTATCTTGATGACGTATTGCCGCGTTACCCGCAATTGGCCGGGTTGGCCGATTTCATCAACACCCGCGTCAAACCGGCTATCGCGGCCCGCGCCGGATGAAGGCGCTGGTCTTCGCCGCCGGTTTTGGCGAGCGCATGCGGCCATTGACCGACCACACCCCAAAGCCCTTGCTGGAAGCCGGCGGCAAAGCGCTGATCGTCTGGCATCTGCACAAACTGGCCGCGCTTGGCATCGAGGATGTCGTCATCAATACCTCGTGGCTGGCCGGGCAATTCCCGCAAACGCTTGGCGATGGCAGCGACTTCGAGCTGCGTCTGCACTACGCATATGAAGGCGCAAGCCCGCTGGAAACCGGCGGCGGCATGTTGAACGCCCTGCCGCTGTTGGGCGATGCGCCCTTCATCGCGGTCAATGGCGATATCTGGTGCGATGCCGATTTCGCCGATCTGCCACGCGAACCCGCTGGCCTCGCCCATCTGCTGATGGTCGATAACCCGGCGCACAACCCGGATGGCGATTTTGTCTTGGCCGATGATGGCAAGCTGCACAGCGATGGCGAAAGCAGACTGACTTTTTCCGGTATCGGCGTGTATCGGCCGGCGTTGTTTAATGGCTGGCGCGAGGTGATTGGCGCTGCCGCCGGCAGCGAACTGACACCACCGCGTTTCAAGCTAGCCCCTTTGCTGCGCTCGGCGATGGCCGGCGGGCAAGTGACCGGCACGCGGCATCCAGGCCACTGGGCCGATGTCGGCACACCGGAGCGGCTGCAAGCTTTGGATGCCCTGCTGAAAGCTTGAACAAGCAGAGCTGGGAAAAAGCACTTCAACCCAACGAGGGTACCCCTGGAGCAGCACGATTGAGTGCCTGTTCGGAAGCCTGCGATACCTGAGCCTGCCTCGAAAGCTCGTCGATACGCGCAAACGACTCGATTGCGGGCTTCTGGGCTTCGTTCATGGAAAAAGCAACTCGCTCGCCCGGATCCACATGGCTGCCCATCACCAGCATTTTGCCGTTCAAGTCCCCGGGCAACACGACCCTGGATATCCTACCGAAGTCAGCCTCCATCGCCATTCTCGTGACATTCGTGGCGAGCAGATGATCTTGTTCGGGGTTAGCTGTTTGTCCGAGTCTCGAGTGCTCGGCTTCTATGGCCGTGAGTGCTTGCTGATACATTCCGCTGGCCGGATGATAACCATCGGGTAATGTACGATCCAGCGAACCGAAACTGGAAGACCGCACCGGTATTTCACTCGGCGTGACTGGATTTTCGAGTGTCGTGGGGCGTTGCTTTTCGAGGGCCCTGATGGCATTGATCAGTTCCCGTGGCGTATCCGTAAAGCCGAGAAGCTCACTTGCATCAATCCGCTGGCTTGTGACTGCTGTCGTTGTTTCACTGGCCCACGAGGCACAAGTATTGGTGTATGACCACGATACGTCCTCTCCCAAACGACTATCCAACTCTGTCACTTGCTGTGGGGTCAACTCGTAGTAGCGGCTAGCGGTGGGATTGAAGCCCGGCTCGCCTTCGATGCCAACCCGAATGTCAGTGCCTTGCGGCGGCATACTCCTGAACCTCGGATGCTCATCGGGCCACAAACCGTAGTATTCAGTGCCCCCATTGCGAGTGACGGAAATCCATGAATGCCCATCGGTAAGCCGAGCAGATGATCCTTCGGTATCGGCACCAACCTGACTATGAATTCCAAGTATCACCCTGTTTTCGCCTGATGGCATAGTCTTATACTCCTCTAATCAAGTCCCAACCTCGTCAATACAGGATTTCCTTACGGATAAACCACTTGATCGCCATCACCATGCACGACGATGACCTGCTCACCGTGGTAAGGCAGGTGGACTTCCGCCTCCCAAGCAGCGCCCAACGGTATTCTGGTTTCCGCCATTGGATGACAGGACTGTTTGATTCCGCAACGGTTGATGTATACGCGCATCACGCCATCGTTAACTTGGTAATCGACGCCCTTGGAGTAATAGGCGGTTTCCGGTAACACCTTATAACGCAATTGCAAAGTGTCCTTGGAAAGGAGTGCTGCTTGCACTGGCTCGACCGCGGATTTGGTGTAGTGCGGTTTCATGATTCCTCCTGCGCATCCGATCATGATGGGAAAAAAGAGACTTGCAGCCATCACGCGCGCCGTGGATTTGCCCGACATATGCATCGCCATTTCGTGGCCACTAAGCACTGCTTCTAACACGAGCGTTCAAGCACGTCAACGAAGCACCCACCACTTCACGCTTGGACAACCATTCACTCCAGTCTGTTGCCGTTTGCCGGCGCCCCCAGCACGCTGCGCAAGAACGGCACGGTCAAGCGCCGCTGCGCCGCCAATGATGCGCGGTCGAGCCGATCAAACAGGGCGCTCAAGCTGGCCATGTCGCGCTCGACCCGCTTCAGCAGCCAATCGATCGCGGCATCATCAAATTGCAGGCCACGCCGCTCGGCACGTTGGCGCAGGATTTGCGCACGCAAGGCGTCATCGGCCAAGGTCAGCGCAATGCGGCTGGCCTGATTCAAGCGCGAGCGCAAATCGGGCAGGAGCCGCGCCATTTCGTCGGGTAATAGCCGTGCGCTGTAAAGCAGATGCGCGCCGCGATCGCCGGCGGCATTGTGGAAATCGAACAAGGCGATTTCCTGGTCGCGCTGGCCGGCCACATCGTCGATGCCATCCAAGGCATACAAGGCGCCGGCGACCGGCATCGGCAAGGCTTCCGCCAAGCGGCCGGCGTAGGCGGCAATCGGCAAATAGTGGGCGCTGATGCCGCGTTGTTCGGCCTCGGCACAAGTGGCCAACGCCAAGTGGGTCTTGCCAACACCCGATGGCCCAACCAGATACAGGCTGCCCACCTCGCCCTTGGCCAGCGCACGCAATTGCGCCAGCGCGGCCGGTGGCGCGGCGATAAACGTATCCAGCCGCTGGTCTGGCGGGTAGCGCAGACCCAGCGGCAATTGCGCCATCGTGCTCACGCCGCGGGCGGCTCGCTGTCTTGCCTGGGCAGGTCGGCCACAGCGACGGCGTTTTCGTCATCGGCAATCAGCACGATGGCCGAGCCCTCACCGGCGTACATCTTGCTGGCGCGGTAACGCTCGACGGCGAAATGCAGCATCACGTTCAGCACCGCCGCCACCGGCAAGGCCAGCAACATGCCGAGGAAGCCAAACAGCACGCCGCCGGCCATCACCGCAAAAATCACCGCCATCGGATGCAGGCCAATGCGCTCGCCAACCAGCTTCGGGGTCAGCAGATAGCTTTCGATCAACTGGGCGACGGTAAACACCACGCCAACGCCGATCAGCATCGACCAGCCACCGCCCTGCACCAGCGCGGCCACCGTACCCATGATGACCACCGATGCCGGGCCCAGATACGGCACGAAGCTGAAAACACCGCCAACCAGCCCGATCAACGGGCCGATCTTGACCCCGACCAAGGCCAGGCCGATACCGTACATCAGGCCCAGCGCCACCATCACCAGAAATTGCCCGCGCAAAAAACCGCCGAGCACGTCATCGGATTCTTTCGCCAAGCGGCTCACCGTCGGCAGATGATCGCGCGGGATCAATGCCGCGATGCGCTCGACGAAGCGATCCCAGTCACGCAGGAAGAAGAAGGCCAGAATCGGGATCAACACCAGATTGGTCAGCCACAGCGCGATACCCATGCTTGAGCGCGACACAAACGCCAGCACCGAGGCCGCGATACCGCCAACACGCTGCCAATGCTCCCTGACCAGCGCCAGCAGATGATCGCTATCAAGCCAAAGCAGCAGATCAAAATCGAAACGGGTATGCAGCCAAGGCACCAGCCAGTTGTTGAACCAGTTGGCCACCCATGCCTGATAGGCCGGCCAGGATTCGATCAAGGTGGAAATCTGGCGGATGATCAGCGGCACCAGCAGCAGGATCACCACCAGCACGATCAGGCTCATCGCCAGATATACCGCGATCACCGCGACGATCCGCGAATACCCGCGCGCCTCGATCCGATCCACCAGTGGATCGCCCAGCCAGCCCAGCAAAGCGGCCACCACAAACGGGGTCAGGATCGGCGAGAGCAGGCTGATCAGCCAGAGGATGCCCAAGGCGATCGCCGCCCATTGCACGCGGCGGAAAAAAGCGGCGATATCGGCGAGCGATTCCTGTCGCGAGGGGTTCGGATTCATGGGCGTGGCCTTCTCAGCGCAACACAAAACTGGTGGTGTCTTCACCCGCCGGCACGATCACGCCATCGCGCTCAAGCGAACGACGGAACCCGACGATGCCACTCTTTAGATGCACGCTCAACACCAACTTGTCCGGTTCGGCCGATACCGGCGACACGCGGCCGACCAGCGCGTGGCCCTCCAGCCAGCCGATCAGGCGCAGATAATCGCTGGCGCTCTTGATGCCGACGATGCTGATAGTGAAATCGCCGGGCGGGCTGGTCGGCACCGTGGCGCGCGCGTATTTGCGGGTCAGCGCATTGGCCGCCATATCGGCGCCGCCAGCCATCGCGCGTCTGGCATCACCATCGCTGGTCGAGCTGCGCGCCAGCACCTTGCCGTCATCGACAAAGATCCAATCGGCCTTCCAGCCAGCCCCGGCCCGGTACAACTTGCCAACCAACTGCATCGGTGGCGAATAGGCGCGCGAGATGCGGGCAATGGCCGCCGTGTCACCGCGCCAGACTGCTCCTGCGGCTGCTTGTTCGGCGGCATTGCCCGCCGGCAAGCCAAGGCTGTAGCCACGCGCGCGGGCACGATCAAGCACCGCGCGTGCGGCGTTGTTCTGCGGCAAACCGACCAGACGCGGCCCGCTGCCATCATCAATCGCCAGCCACAGCACCGGCTTCGGCCGTGGCGAGGGCCACACCGGCACCCCGGCCATGCGGGTCAATTCATTGACCATCTCCGGCTTGAAGCGCACCACCAGCAAGGTGTTGAAGGTTGGCGCGCCACTGGCCGATACGCCTTCATCCTGACGATAGTCGTAGCCGGCGACGTACTCCTTGGCGCGGCGCAATTCCTCGCCAACGCCGGGGCGCGCACCGGGGTTGCTCTCGCCCGACATATTGCTCAACACCTGCGCCAAGGCGCGGGCGAAGCCACTGTTGCGCTCGCTTTCGGATTGCGAACGCACCGGCACTTCGGCCTCGTACACGCCTTGCGCACCCGCGCGGCTACCCTCGGCGCGCTGCGCGAATGCAGGTGCCACGCACAGCAACAACAGCACGGCCCATGTCCATCGAATGGCTGAACGCATCGTTCGCTTCCCGGTCAATCAGATGCAAATGGTGCCGCAGCCGGGCCTGCACGTCCATCGCGCGGCCATCACGCTGTTAAAATCGTCATCCCGCCACCCGCCTGAACATCGCCCGTGAACGATCCGACTCCTCTTACCTATCGCGATGCTGGCGTGGATATCGATGCCGGCAATGAACTGGTTGAACGGATCAAGCCGCTGGTGAAAAAAAGCTTTCGGCCGGAAGTGATGGGCGGGCTGGGCGGCTTCGGCGCGATGTTCGATCTTTCCGCCAAGTACCGCGAGCCGGTGCTGGTCTCCGGCACCGATGGCGTCGGCACCAAGCTCAAGCTGGCCCAGCAGCTGGGCCGCCACGACAGCATCGGCA
>JAUNTK010000073.1 GCA_030538735.1 Pseudomonadota bacterium | reverse complement strand
GCTGGGGTAGTACTGGGTCTCGACCGGTGCGCCAGCGTTATTCAAGGCGCGCTCCATCCGCCGACTGTGCTCGATCGGGGTGCGTTCGTCCTGCCCGCCCGCTGCCAGAAACACCGGGATCTTGATTTTTTCCGCCAGATTATTCGGCGAATGTACGGCCAGTTCATTGCGCTCGCCTACCCAATCGCGCAGGTAATTGACGCCGGAGCGGTGGCCACGGATATCGCCGCGCGTGTGCATCAGCGGCAGGTCATAGACACCGACATAGCCCACCGCGCAACGGTACAGATCGGGCGCGCGTACCGCGCCCATCAAGGCGGCATAGGCACCGTAACTGGCACCATAAATGCAAATGCGGCGTGGATCGGCGTGTTTCTCGTTGATCGCCCAGCGGGTGGCATCGGTCACGTCATCCTGCATCGCCTGCCCCCATTGCCGGGCACCGGCATTGGTGAAGGCACGGCCGTAATTGCCCGACCCCCGGAAGTTGACCTGCATCACCGCATAGCCGGCAGCCGCCAGCATTTGCACGGCGGGGTCGTAGCCCCAGCTATCGAATACCCCGAACGGGCCACCATGCGGCATCACCACCATCGGCAGATCGCGCTCGCCCTTTCCATGCGGCAGGGTGAGATAGCCATGCACGATGAGGCCATCGCGCGCCTTGAAGCTGAAGGGACGGGTTTGCGCCATCCGATCCGGCTCGATCCAGCTGCTGCGGCTCATCAGCAGGTCCGCCTTGCGCGCATTGATCTCGAACAGATAAAAATCGCCGGGGTTGCGGTCGCTGGAGGCTTCAACCAAGGCGGTCTTGCCATCGGCCGTCACCGATGTCACCCGCACCAATTGGCCGGGAAAAGCCGCCGCCAGCGCCCGATAGGTGCGGGCCTCACGCGAGTTGTCATCGAAAAAGACGGCGCTGGGTTTGCCATCCATATATATCGCGCCCACCGGCACATCGCTGTCAAATGCGCGCACAATCTGATAGGGATCGACGCGCGGGTTGCGCAGCAACTCACGTCGTTGATCGCTGGCCACATCCCACGCCACAATGGCATCCGGCCCCGTCGCCGCCTCAACCTGCAAATAAGCCGTGTGGTTATCGGCGCTAAAGCCGAGCGGGGTTTCCCGCCGGCCGCTGATGGCTTCATCGTTCAACAGCCGCCAATCGTCGCCTCGCGCCGTGCGGTAATACAGCTTGCTGACATTGTCCGAACCGCGACCGAGGGCAAAACGCACCTCACTATCATTGTCGGTGACAAAGCGGGCATTGGTCACCGGCGCGCGCGCCAGCAGGACGCGGCGGCCACTGGTGATATCCAGGCGTTCGGCACGCGAGAACGGATCTTTGCTGAACGGCCACACCGTAACCACCACATGGCGCGGGTCGTTTAGCAGCTTATCGGTCAAAAAGGCAGCGACATTCTCGGGGTTTTTGGGCTGAATGCGGGTGCCGGGGCCGCGATTGGCCACCCGTGCGCCCACCAACAGATCAACCACGCCAGAATCGGCGTTCACCGCAAACAATTCACCGATCGATACCGGTTGCTCCAAGGTGCCGAAGCGTTCGCTCATGCCAAACAGCAGATAGGTCGCGCTGACCCATTCAAAGTCATCGACATGCCGGTTCTGCCCCAGCTGGAAACTCGCCATCATCTTGTTGTCACTGCGACGGATCACCGCCATTGCAGTGCGATCAACCAGCGGCACCGTGGCCGCCAGAAAACGGCCATCCGGCGACAATTTGATCTGGCGAAAACTATCACTCTTGAGGAATGGCTCCACATCAAGCATTGATACTGATGCAGCACCCGTAGCCTTCACTGCTGCGGTGGATTGCGCCAACAGCGGGCTGGCACCGCCTGCGCACAAACAGGCCAGCAAAACGGTGGTGGATAGCATTTTTTTCATGGGCAATTCCTGCCAGATATACCTGCCCGATTATCGCGGCTGCGAGCCGTAGGCAGTGGAAATAAACCGCCGATTCAGTTATCTACATGAACAGAGTGCTTCGACCGGCCATCCAGTGAGTGGCCGCGTGCTTCTGACGCGGCCACATTACCCTCTACGCACAAGATTGGTCGCCCCTCAACCCTCATCAACAAACATCTTCCTCGGCATCCGCTCTTCGCGGTTGGCGGCCTGCCAGGCAAAAAATGCGATCACCGCCGCCGCTTGCTTGAGGTCTTCCTGCTGGACGTGATCCCAGGTATCCAGATGGCTGTGGTGGACATTGGTGAAGTAATCCAGCCGGTCTTGCACAAACTGGAAGCCGGGCAGGCCAATGCGGTCGAACGGGATATGGTCTGTGCTGCCGGTATTGCGGCTGGCCACGGTGGTGGCACCGACATCGTTGAACGGTTTCAGCCATGCCTCGAAGATCGGCACCGCCAGCAGATTTTCCTGTGCGTAGATGCCACGGATCTTGCCGCTGCCGTTATCCATATTGAAGTAAACGCTGAGCTTGTCGTAGTCACGGGTTTTGCCGAGCGCACCGGTTGGCGTGCGCAGCGAGGATGGCAGGGCTTTTTCGGCGGGGTCGCTGGGTTCGGGGCGGGCGCCGAAGGTGCGCGCGACATAATCGCTGGAACCCAGCAGGCCTTGTTCTTCGCCCGTCCACAAGGCCAGACGGATGGTACGGCGCGGCTTGCCACCGACCGCTTTCAGGATGCGCATCGCCTCCATCATCACCGCGACGCCCGCGGCGTTGTCGGCCGCCCCGGTGCCGGTATGCCAGGAATCCAGATGCGCGCCCAGCATCACCACTTCATCGCGCTTGTGGCTGCCCGGCAGCTCGGCGATGGTGTTGTAACCGGGCTGGTCAGTGTCATCGGTAAAGCGCGCATCGATCTGGGCGCGCAGGCGCACGGTTTCTTTGCGATCCAATGCGCGCATCACTTGGTTGTAGTGGGTGGAGATCATCGCCAGATCCGGCACGCCCACCGGCTCACCGGCCTTGCGCGAGCCACCGCCGCCAACCCGGATGATGCCGTTATCCCAACCGCTGATGGAGACCGTTGCCAGCACGCCTTCATCGGCCAGATATTGGTTGAGTTTGCGGCTGAACTCGGCCCGCTCGCGGAAGCGTTTGCGTTCCGCCTCAAGATCGCGCGCTGGACGGTCCTTTGGCACGGCAAAACGCTGCAATTCGGCCAAGCCGGCATCGTCATGACGATGAAAATCAGGCTCGCTGCCGGGCTTGTATTCGCGCGTATCGGAGACAAACAAAATCTTGCCGCGCAGTTTGCCTTTGTGTTTGTCGAGGTCGGCTTGGCTGGCCAGCTTGAGCGCCATCGCCTCGCCTTCGATCAGGCCATCGGTGCCGGGCGTCCACGCCTTGGGCAGGGCGTGAAGTGGCAGGTTGCGCGGGCCAAGCATCTCGACCCGGGCGCTGCTGAACTCCCAGCCGCGACCCAAACCATCCACCTTGTCTTGATGCACATTGCTCAAGCCCCAATCGCGCAATTGCTGCGCCGTCCACTGGTTGGCGCGGCTCATGCTGGGTGAGTTGGTCAGCCGTGGGCCGATGCCTTCGGTGAGCTGGGTCAGGGTAGCCATCACCTGCGAGCGCTGAAATGCTTCTTGGCGGATGCGGGCCGCCATCTCCACATCAACCCGCTCGCTGGCGGGCTGCGTCTGCGCCACCGCCGGCGGCTGCAAAGCCACGCCCGCCAAACCCACACAGGCCGCCAACACACCGGCATACAAGCGATTGCGCATCATCGTCATCGTGCTACTCTCAGATTGACCGATGACGATAGAACGCCCGTGCCAGATCGGCCCCTGCCATCGGTCATGTCTGCGCGTGTTTGCCGGTGACATTTGTGATCGGCGCCCTCCCCTGCGAACCGCGCAAGGGAGGGGTCCCGGGCCGCGCTCAGCTCCCGCTATTCGGTACCGCTCGCGACGGCCGGCTGTGGCCGCCCACCGGACATCGCATACCAATCCAGCTTGCGGGTCGCCACCATGATCGCGGCCAGGATCACAAACAACAGGCCGGAACCAAGCACCAAGGCGTTGTCCTCCATCAGCAGCAGGCCGTACAGCGCGGCGTAGAGCGTCGCCAACATGCTGGCAAAACCCAGCCCGCGCAACACACCGCCCAATACCGCGCTGAGGTAAAAACCGATCAAGCCGATGCAGGCCAGCGCGGCGGCCAGATAGGCCAAGCCAAACGCGATGTGCTCCGACAGGCTGAGCAGCAGCAGGAAGAAAATGGCGATGGCAAGACCGACCAGCGCATATTGAACCGGATGCACGCGCACCTGCTTGATCAGCTCGAACATGAAGAAGCCGATGAAGGTCAGCACCACAAACAGGAGGCCGTATTTGGTTGCGCGCTCGGCCATCAGATAGGGGTTGACCGGATCGATCAAGGCGACACGCGCGATATCACCGCCGATGCCCTGCCAATTGGATTCGCCCCAGTTTTGCTGCGCGGTGGTCGCCAGTGCATTCACCTGCCAATCGGCATCAAAGCCCTGCGCACTTGTATCGTGGCGCGGCAGGATGCCGGAGAAGCTCGGATGCGGCCAGCTCGATTTCAGCTTGATGCTGTTGCTGCGCGCCAACGGCAGGATGCCGAAGCGCTCGGTACCCGCCAGTGTCATCGCGATCTTGCTTTGCAATTTCAGCACGTCACCGGCAGCTGGGGCGGCCAGGCCGACATGCAAACCACTGCGCTCGGCAATGCGGCTGCCTTGCTCCGGTACCACCCGTTGGCCATTGACCTCAATCACCGGGGTGCCACGCAGGCCGCGTACATCAGCGATCACCCAGGACAGATACGGCTTGCCGATATCGCGCTCGACATCGGCCGGGGTTGTCGGGATGTCGGCCTCGAAGCCGGCCCCGACCTCGCCCTGCCAGTCATACACGCGCACCGCATGCAGGCCGCGCTTGCGCACATCCGGGGTCAGCGTGCCACGGGCATCGAGCGTTTCCGGGAAAAACGTCCATCGCCCGGAATCACGTTGCTCCACGATGCGCTCGACACCCTTGTCATCGATGACGCGCACCTTTTTCACCTCCGTCCACGGCACGATCAACACCGGCCCGGCCACGGTTTGCTCACCGCCAACATTCGCCGCGATATCCGCCACCACCTGAGCGCGGTAGTACTTGCGCTCCTTGATGACGCCAAAAATCAGCATCAGGGCGATCAGGATGCCAATCGTCATCGCCACCACGATTGCGATCTTCAAAAACAACTTCATTGCCTGCTCCATGCGGGTTGGGGTCGCAACAAGACTGCATCCGGCCGGTGGACTGACGATGCGCTGAAGATGAAGTGGGGATGAAGTGCGCCGCGCCCCATCTGATCTGGCACCATTGGCCGAGCATTCCCGTCATACGCAGCCATCGCGCCCATGCTGATCGACACCATCGACATCCTGCAGGCCGCCCTGCGCGCCATGCCCGACCCGGTGCTGTTGATCGGGCGCAGTGGCCGCTATCTGGCCGCATACGGGGCCGCCGATGCCCGTTTCCATGCCGATGGCACATGGCTGATCGGCAAGAATCTGCGCGAGGTGTTCCCGCCCTCAGCGGCGGATCGGGCGATGGAATGCATCGAGCGCACGCTGGAAACAGGGCGGATGGAGATGATCGAGTACGAGCTCCAGCACGCCGACAACCGCCGCACACTGGACACCGAAGACCCCGGCAATCGCAGCATCCGCTATGAGGCCCGCATCCAGAACCTGGACATGCAGATCGATGGCGAAGATGCGGTGATTTGGGTTGCCCGCAATATCCAGCGGCGCCACAAGCTGGAATTGCGCCTGCGCCATCTGGCCGAAACCGATGAGCTCTCCGGCCTCGCCAACCGGCGCTTTCTGATGCGCAAACTCGATGAGCATTTCGACCTGTTTTGCGCCACCCAGACCCCGGCCAGCCTGCTCTATTTCGATATCGACAAATTCAAGCTGATCAACGACAAACACGGCCATGACAAGGGCGACCAGGTGATCCGCGCAATCGCCCGGATCGTGCGCCGGGAAATGCGCGCCGACGATATCGGTGCACGCATCGGTGGCGATGAATTCGTGGTGTTGCTACCGGATACCCGGGTCAGAGCCGCCGCAGGATTGGCCGAGCGTCTGCGCCAGCGGGTGGCGAAAGAGCTGGCCACGATCGTCACGGGCGTCAGTATCAGTGTTGGCGTCGCCGACTTCGACGAAATGGATGTTTCAACCGAGGCAATCCTCAAGCGCGCCGATGCTGCCCTGTACCGGGCCAAACAGGCGGGCCGCAACCAGGTCGAGATCGATATCACGACCCCGCATTAAGCGCCGGTAGCTGCAACTCGGCCAGCGCGCCGCGTTCGGGATGATTGCTCAAACGCGCCTGCCCGCCATGCAATGCCGCCACCTCGGCGACAAATGGCAAACCCAGCCCGCTGCTGCGGCTGCCGCCATCCGGCCGCGAGAGCGAATAGAAACGCTGAAACACCTGATCGCGGGCATAATCCGGCACGCCGGGGCCGTGATCGCGCACGCGGATGACGATATCCGCGGCCTCGCGCTCGGCGCTGAGTTCGATCGATGCCTCGGGCGCGGAAAACGCAACCGCGTTATCGAGCAAATTGCCGATGGCCTGGCGCAGCAGGAAACGGTCACCGCTTACCCGCAAATCGGCATCGGCATCGGCCTGCAACACGATGCGGATCCGCCCGGCCTCGGCGCGTGGCGCGGCATCGGCCAGCACCTCACGCAACAGCGCATCAACATCGATCTGCTCGGCCGATTCAATCCGCTGCCGGTGCTCAACCGCCGCCAGCGCCAACAACTTATCCACCATCTGAGCCAAGCGTTCGCCCTGCTCGCGGATGGTGCGGATAAACGTATCGCGCTCGGCATCGCTCATCCGCGCAGCCTGCTCGTCAAGCAATTCGGCGCTGCCACGGATCGCCGCCAGCGGGCTTTTCAGCTCGTGGGTCAAAGCGTGTACGTATTCCTCGACGTACTGTTTGCCTTCCAGCTTCTCGCGCATCGTCGCCAATGCCTGCCCCAGCGCACCAAACTCGCCATGCGCCTTCGGTGCCAGCGCACGCTCGCCACGGGTCACCGCATCGGCATAGCGGCGCAGCCGGCCAAGCTGGTTGGCGATCCACCACGCCACGCCGGTGCCGACCAACAAGGCCCCCGCCAGCAGCACCAAGCCGGCATTCATCACGATCTTCTGGCTGCGCTCGATAAAGGGCGCGACGATCCGGTTGGGCTTGGCCACCGTCAGCACACCGATGATGCGGCCGTTGTCGAGGATCGGGGCGGCGACGTGCATCACCGAATGATCGCTGCCCTCGGCTTCGGGGCTGGAGCGCGCACCGTATTGGCCACGCAGGGTTAGATGCACATCGCGCCAGCGCGAATTATCACGGCCGATATCCTTGCCCTCGGAATCGAACACCACGATGCCGTGGGCATCGGTCACCGTGACCCGATACGAGGTGCGCAGCTTGCTGAAGCCATACACCTCGGCACCGATATCGCGGCGCTGATTGGCGCTGACCGCGCGCGCAAATTGGCCATCATCGATATGCCCGGCCTGCATATCCTCGGCCGCCAACTCGGCCAATAGATTGGCGGTATCGATCAACGTGTCTTCCATCGCCTGACGCACGCCGGGCTTGATCTGCTGCACAAATACCTGGGCCAGCAGCACCGCCGCCAGCGCGACGATAACGAAATAGCCAAACAATACGCGCAGGCCGATGCGCATCTCAGCCGCCCACCTCAACCGCATAGCCGATGCCGCGCACGGTGCGGATCGGGTCGCTGGCCGGCGCGATATCACGCAGTTTGGCGCGCACCGTTTTGACGTGGGTATCGACGGTACGGTCGCCACTTTCCGGCGCATCCTCCCAAACCCGATCCATCAATTGGGCGCGGGTCAGCACCGCACCGGGCCGGGCCAGCAGCGCCAGCAACAGGCCGTATTCGTAGCGGGTCAGATCAAGCACCACCTCATCAAACTTGACCCGATGCCCGGCTTCATCAATGCCAAAACGCCCATGCACGCGCCAGCCGGTCGCGGCCACGGGCGTCACCCGGCGCAAGCGTGCGCGCACCCGCGCCACCAACTCGCGCGGCGAAAACGGCTTGGCCACGTAATCATCCGCGCCCAGTTCAAGGCCCAACACGCGATCAACCTCGCCATCGCGGGCGGTGAGGAAAATCACCGGCAGCTCATGCCGATGGCGAAGTTGTCGGCACACATCAAAGCCGCTTTGATCGGGCAGCCCAACATCCAAAATCAATAGATCAATGCCGCCGCGCCCCAGCCGTGGCAACACCTCGCCACCCAGCAATACATGCTCGGCCTGCCAGCCCTCGGCACGCAGCGCAAACAGCACAGCGTGGGCAATCGCGGTTTCGTCTTCGGCAAGCAATATCGTTGGCATCGGCAAATGCTAACCGCCCGCCGCCGCCGGCGTGTGTGGCCAGTGCGAAGTGGATGCGAGAATGGGCTATGAACTATCGCCACAGTTTCCATGCCGGCAACCATGCCGATGTGCTCAAGCATGTCGCCGTACTCGCGCTTTGCGATGCGCTGACCGCCAAACCCGCGCCCGTATTCGCCCTTGATAGCCACGGCGGGCGCGGCCTGTATCGCCTAGCCGGGCAGGATGCACAACGCACCGGCGAGGCGGCCGGCGGCATCGGCAAGCTTAGGCCCGGCCTTGACCCCGCCATCGAACGCTATCTGGATGCGGTCGCCGCCTGCCGCAACCAGCATGGCCGCGATGCCTATCCCGGCTCGCCGTGGTTGCTGGCCCATGCACTGCGCGCCGATGACCGCATCGCCGCCTGCGAGCTGCAAGCCGAAGAAGCCGCCGCGCTAAAGGCCAATTTCAGCGCCGACCCACGCATCGCCATCCACGCCCGCGATGGCTACGCCGCGATCAAAGCCCTGCTGCCGCCCAAGCCCGGCGGCATCCGCCTCAATCGCGGCTTGGTGCTGATCGACCCGCCTTACGAAGCACAACTGGCCGAATTCGATGCCGCGCTCGCCGCGCTTGGTGATGC
The DNA here is from genome assembly GCA_030538735.1 of Pseudomonadota bacterium. Lineage (GTDB taxonomy): Bacteria > Pseudomonadota > Gammaproteobacteria > Xanthomonadales > Xanthomonadaceae > Solilutibacter. The sequence continues at coordinate 5,682 of JAUNTK010000073.1, read as the reverse complement.
CCTGCAACGCTGGCCGCAAGGCGTGTACGCGCTGTGGTATCCGATCAAACAGGCGCGCGCATTGGCCAGCTTCAAGCGCCGCGCCGCCGCCCTGCCAGCAAAATCCGCGTTCTCAATCGAATTACTGGTGCGCCCCGATGACTCGCCACTACGGATGAACGGCAGCGGCTTAGTGATCTGGAACCCGCCGTGGCAACTCGATGCCCAACTGCGCCCAGCACTGGACGCACTGGCCAAGGCGTTGGGCGAAGATGGCCAAGGCCGCGCCAAACTGGATTGGCTGAAGGCATAGCGCCAAGCCCCGCGCCGCCCCCCGATCCGCCGTACACTCCGCCCATCTCACCATCACCCACTGCCCCATGGCCTCCAGCTTCTTCGCCCTGTTCGATGACATCGCCACCATCCTCGATGATGTCGCGGTGATGACCAAGATGGCGGCCAAGAAAACCGCCGGCGTGCTGGGCGATGATCTCGCCCTCAATGCCCAGCAGGTGCAGGGCGTGCGCACCGACCGCGAGTTGCCGGTGGTGTGGGCGGTCGCCAAAGGCTCGCTGTGGAACAAGGTGATTCTGGTGCCGGCCGCACTCGCCATTGCCGCACTGGAGCGTTGGCTGCACGCACAGGGCATCAATATCCCGCTGATTACGCCCCTGTTGATGATCGGCGGGGCCTTCCTCTGCTACGAGGGCGTGGAAAAACTCGCGCACAAATTCCTGCATAAGGATGACAAGGCCCAAGATATCGACCGCCTGCTGCACGCGCTGGCGGATGACGATGTGGACATGGTGCAGTTTGAGCAAGACAAGATCAAAGGCGCGATCCGCACCGATTTCATCCTCTCCGCCGAAATCATCGTGATCTCACTGGGCACCATCGCCAATGCCGCCTTCAGCAAGCAATTGGCGGTACTGGCCGCAATCGCGCTGATCATGACCATCGGCGTGTATGGCTTGGTCGGCGCCATCGTCAAGCTGGATGATCTGGGCCTGAAGCTCACCGATCACGGCCGCCGGCAAAACGGCATCGCGGCGATGATCGGGCGCGGCATTTTGTGGTTCGCCCCGCGCTTGATGAAATTTCTCTCGATTGCCGGCACCGCGGCGATGTTTCTGGTTGGTGGCGGTATTCTGGTTCACGGCATCCCCGCGCTGCATCATCTGGCCGAGGCCAGCCAGCGGATCCCGCCTGGCTGGCTGTGGAATTCACTGTTTGGCGCGCTCATCGGCGTTGTCGCCGGCGCCCTGATTCTGGCCGTGGTCAGCGCGATCAAGAAGCTGCGCGGCAAACCCGCCGCCGCCCACTAAGGAAGGTCTGAACAACGCCATCCTGGCGCTGTCAGCCCACACCAAGTCCGGCACATGTCCGGACTTGATTCACACGATTCAATCACTTGGGTGATCGATTCGTGGTCAGCCATCCATCGCTGACAGGAACCTCTGAGTCATTCAGAGGTTCCCCAAAGCCGCACTGCAACACACCGCCGCCCCATTTCGTGGCAGCATGAGCACATGGCTGCACGCAACCGACTCCCGCCTTGGCACGAATCCTTCTGCCTGCCCAATGGGCGGGAGATTCTGATCCGCCCGATCCGCTCGGAAGACGCCGAGCCGATCCGCGCCTCGTTCGCGCTGCTGGAGCCGGATGAAATCCGCAATCGCTATCTGCATACCGTGCAAAGCCTCTCGGATGCCGAAATCCACCGCCTCACCCACCCCGATCCGCGCAGCGAATTCGCACTGGTCGCGGCCGAGCCGTATCCGCCGGGCGAGGCGCTGGTTGGGGCCGTCGGCCGGGTGTTTCTGGTGCCGGGCAGCCGCGATGCCGAATATGCGATTTTGGTCAGCAAATACGTGCGCGCGATGGGCCTTGGCCGGCATCTGATGCTGCGGCTGGTGCGTTGGGCGCGCGGGCAGAAGGTCGAACGCCTGTACGGCGATGTGTTCGACCAGAACCACCCGATGCTGGCGCTGTGTGAATCGCTGGGCTTTACCCGCCAGCGCGATCAAGACACCCCCGGCCTGTTCCGGGTCATGCTCGATCTCAACCAAGCGCATCCCGACGACGAGGCCTGACGCGCTAAAATCCGCGTCCCATGTCGTCATCCACCCATTTCTCCCGCTTCCTGCCCCAGCCCGGCCACGCCCGTGCCTGGTGGCGCACGCCCGGCACCAGCTCCGGCTTGGCTTGGGCGATCCTGCAGGCCGCCGACGCCCATGCCGCGCCGTTGTTGGTTGTCGCCGCCGACAACCACCAGGCGCACCAGCTTGAAGCCGATCTGCGCACGCTGAGCGCGGCCGATGGCGCGCTGCCGATCCTGCCCTTCCCGGATTGGGAAACCCTGCCCTACGACAGCTTCAGCCCGCACCCGGATATCGTCTCGCAGCGCCTCGCCACCCTGCACGCACTGCCCGGCAAATCGCGCGGCATCGTGATCGTGCCGGTGCAGACCCTGCTGCAACGCCTGGCCCCGATCGCGCATGTGGTGGGCGGCAGCTTTGATTATCGGCAAGCGGCCAAGCTTGATCTGGATGCGGAAAAACGCCGCTTGGAATCAGCCGGCTATCGGCATGTGCCGCAAGTGTTTGACCCCGGTGATTTCGCCGTGCGCGGCGGCCTGCTCGATGTCTATCCGATGGGCACGGCGACGCCCTACCGGATCGAATTGTTCGATGACGAAATCGATTCGATCCGCGTCTTCGACCCGGAAAGCCAGCGTTCGGCCGATAAAGTCGATGCGGTACACCTCTTGCCCGGCCGCGAAGTGCCGATGGATGACGAATCGCGCGAACGGGCGATGCGCGCACTGCGCGATGACTTCGGCATCGATACGCGCAAGTCCACCCTGTATCAGGACTTGAAGAACGGCCTGGCGCCGGCCGGCATCGAAGCCTGGCTGCCGCTGTTCTTCGCCGCCCAGCGCGACGGCCAACCCACCTCAACCCTGTTCAATTACCTGCCCGATAACACCCTGCCGCTGCTGGCCGAGGGCGTATTCGAGGCCGCCGAAAAGTTCTGGGCGCAGACCGGCGAACGCTACGAGCAACGCCGCCACGACAACGAACGCCCGCTGCTCACCCCGGATGCACTGTTTCTCTCGCCCAACGCACTGCGGGAAATATTGAACGCCGGCCGCCGCATCGAAATCACCGGCCGCGAGCATCCGCGCCATCAAGACGCCCTCGCCTTGGGCGTGCAAGCGGTACCGAATCTGCCGCTCTCCGAGCACCACGCCGAGGCCGGCTCGGCACTCAAAGCATTCCTGAAAAGCTACCCGGGCGATGTCGTTATCGCCGCCGAATCGGCCGGCCGCCGTGAGGCACTGCTGGAGGTGTTCGCTGCGGCCGAGCTGAAACCTGAAACCACCACCGATCTGCGCGCCGATGGCCGGCATTTCACCATCACCGTCGCCGCGCTTGATGACGGCTTCGCCACCGAGCACCCCGCCCGCGCCATCCTCACCGAGCGCCAGCTGTTCCCGGAACGCGCATCACAGCCGCGCCGTCGCAAGCGCGTCGGCCGTGAGCCCGAAGCCATCATCCGCGACCTCGGCGAATTAAGCGAAGGCGCGCCGATCGTCCACGAGGATCACGGCGTCGGCCGCTATCGCGGGCTGGTGGTGCTGGAAGCCGGCGGCGAGCGCGGCGAATTTCTCGATATCGAATACGCCAAGGGCGACCGCCTGTATGTGCCGGTGGCGCAGCTGCATCTGGTCAGCCGCTATTCCGGTGCCTCGGCCGATACCGCACCGCTGCATTCGCTGGGCGGCGAGCAGTGGACCAAAGCGAAGAAGAAAGCCGCCGAAAAAGTACGCGATGTCGCCGCTGAATTGCTGGAAATCCAGGCCAAGCGTCAGGCCCGCGCCGGCATCGCCATCGATATCGACCGCGCGATGTACGAGCCATTCGCCGCCAGCTTCCCCTTCGAGGAAACCCCGGATCAGCACGCCGCCATCGAAGCCGTCATCCGCGATTTGTCGTCATCGCAGCCGATGGATCGCGTGGTCTGCGGCGATGTCGGCTTTGGCAAAACCGAAGTCGCCGTGCGTGCCGCCTTCGTCGCCGCGACCAGCGGCAAACAGGTGGCCGTATTGGTACCGACCACCCTGCTGGCCGAGCAGCATTACCGCACGCTGGCCGACCGCTTCGCCGATTGGCCGCTGAAAGTCGAGGTGCTCTCGCGCTTCAAATCGAAAAAAGACACCGATGCGGCGCTGGAAAAAGTCGCACGCGGCGAAATCGATGTCATCGTCGGCACCCACAAACTGCTGCAGCCGGATGTGCGCTTCAAGGATTTAGGGCTGGTCATCGTCGATGAAGAACAGCGCTTCGGTGTGCGGCAAAAAGAGGCACTGAAAGCCCTGCGCGCCAATGTGCATCTGTTGACGCTGACCGCTACACCGATCCCGCGCACGCTCAATATGGCGATGGCTGGCCTGCGCGATCTCTCGATCATCGCCACGCCGCCAGCCAACCGCCTCGCCGTGCAAACCTTCGTCACCCAGTGGGATAACGCGCTGTTGCGCGAAGCCTTCCAGCGCGAACTCGCCCGCGGCGGCCAGCTTTACTTCCTGCACAACGATGTTGAATCGATTGGCCGCATGCAGCGCGAACTTGGCGAGTTGGTGCCGGAAGCACGCATCGGCATCGCCCACGGCCAAATGCCCGAGCGCGAATTGGAACACGTCATGCTGGGCTTCCACAAACAGCGCTTCAATGTGCTGCTGGCCTCAACCATTATCGAATCCGGCATCGATATCCCCAATGCCAATACCATCATCATCAACCGCGCCGACAAATTCGGCTTGGCGCAGCTGCACCAATTGCGCGGCCGGGTCGGCCGCTCGCATCATCGCGCCTATGCGTATCTGCTGATCCCTGACCGAAAATCGATCACCGAGGATGCGCGCAAACGGCTCGATGCGATCAGCTCGATGGATGAACTCGGCGCCGGCTTCACCCTCGCCACCCACGATCTGGAAATCCGCGGTGCCGGTGAATTACTGGGCGAAGACCAAAGCGGGCAAATGGCCGAAGTCGGCTTCAGCCTGTACACCGAATTGCTCGAACGCGCGGTCAAATCGATCAAGCAAGGCAAACTGCCCGATGTCGATGCCCATGAACATCGCGGCGCCGAGGTCGAGTTGCATATCCCGTCCTTGATCCCCGACGATTATCTGCCCGATGTGCATACCCGTCTGACCCTGTACAAGCGGATCAGCTCGGCACGCAACGCCGAAGAACTGCGCGAATTGCAAGTGGAAATGATCGACCGCTTCGGCCTGCTGCCGGATGCCGCCAAACATCTGTTCGCCATCGCAGAATTGAAGCAGGCGGCCAGCGCACTGGGCATCCGCAAACTGGAGCTGGGTGAAAAGAATGGCCGCGTGCAATTCGAGAAAACGCCGAATGTTGACCCGATGTCGGTCATCCGGCTGATCCAAGGCCAGCCCAAGCATTATCAAATGGATGGCCCAGACAAATTGCGGGTGATGGCGCTCGACCTGCCCGATGCCGAATCGCGCCTCAAAACAGCCCGGGGGTTGATTACCCTGCTGAAAAGTGGGGCCAATTGACTTCGCATCCGCCGACGCTTATCGACACCCGCAACGGTTTTTTGCCGCATACCATCGGTGTAAGCGCGCCAGCCATTCACCGCGCATACGGCGGCGGGCTTGAACAACGC
>JAUNTK010000072.1:11134-14817 GCA_030538735.1 Pseudomonadota bacterium | reverse complement strand
GGGTGGTGATCCAACACGGCACCGATGCGTATCTGGTGGCGAACGAAATCGCCGCCGCTGGCGTGCCGGTCTCATCGATCGTGCTGGATTCGCCGGGCGGCAAGCTGGAGGTGATGGATTTCTCGATGAAATCCGGCGCGATTTTGGAGCAAGCCGGCGTGTTGACCGCCTTCCATACCGATGACCCAGTCACCGATTCGCGCCTGCTGTTGCGCTCGGCGGCGCTGGCGGTACGCAGTGGCATGTCACGCGAAGGCGCGCTGCGGGCGTTGACCTTGAACGGCGCCGAGATGCTGGACTTGGCCGACCGGGTGGGTTCGCTGGACGTGGGCAAGGATGCCGATTTGCTGATCTTGAGCGGCGACCCGTTGAGCATCTATAGCCACGTCGAACAAACCTGGGTTGAGGGGCAGTTGATGTTTGACCGCCGCCGCAGCCATGACCGCTTGATGGCCGAAGGCGGCTGGGGCGCGGGCCGCGACAGCATCGCCCGCGAAGTCATCATGATGGAGGCTGGGGAATGAACATGCGCATTGTGGCTGTCGTCTTGTCCGTGCTGATCGCGCTGCCGGCGTTTGCCCGCGATGTGGCGATCCGCGCCGGCACCCTCTACACCATGAACGGCGCACCGATCGAAAACGGCGTGGTGCTGATCCGCGATGGCAAGATCGCCGCGGTTGGGCCGGCCGCTTCGGTGGCGATCCCGGCTGGCATCGAAACACTGGAGGCGGCGGTGGCGACGCCCGGCTTGATTGATGCGCATTCGGTGGTCGGTTTGGCCGGCTATATGAACCAGCCGCACGACCAGGACCAATTGGAAACCTCATCGCCCACCCAGCCGCAATTGCGCGCGTTCGATGCCTACAACCCGCGCGAACCGCTGGTGCGCTGGCTGCGCGAATTGGGCATCACCACCGTGCATACCGGGCATGGGCCGGGCACCTTGGTCTCCGGGCAGACGATGATTGTCAAGACGCGGGGCAATTCGGTGGAGGCGGCGATGGTCAAGCCTGCCGCGATGGTGGCCGCCGAACTGGGGCCGGGCGCGATGGCCGAGCGCGGCAAATCCCCTGGCACCCGCGCCAAGCAAATGGCGATGCTGCGCAGCCTGCTGATCAAGGCGCGTGATTATCGCCGTGGCATTACCCCGGCCCGCCGCAGCCAAGGTGATAGCGGCAGCGGCAGCCCGGTCAGCAGCCCGGAAGACGCATGGCGCGAAGAAATGGGGCTGGCACCGGAGCCGCCAGCGGCCAGCAGTGGCAAGGGCCGCAGCGGCGGCAATGACAAAGCCGAAGGTGGCCGAGATCTGGAGATGGAAGCCTTGCGCGGTGTGCTGGATCGGCGCATGCCGCTGTTGATCACCGCGTGGCAGGCGCAGGACATCATGAGTGCGCTCAGGCTAAAGGACGAGTTCAACATCGATATCGTCATCGATGGCGGTGCCGAGAGTTATCTGGTGCTGGATGCACTGAAGCGCGCCAAGGTGCCGGTGGTCCTGCATCCGACCATGGCCCGGCAATCGGGCGAATTGGAGAATGCAAGCTTCGCCACCGCCGCGCGCTTGCGCGAGGCCGGTATCCCGTTCGCCCTGCAATCGGGTTACGAAGGCTATGTGCCGAAAACCCGCGTGGTGCTGTGGGAGGCCGGCATTGCCGCCGCCAATGGTTTAGGCCGCGAGGCCGCTTTGGCCAGTATCACCGTCGATGCCGCGCGCATTCTTGGCATCGGCCACCGGGTGGGCTCGCTGGAAATCGGCAAGGATGGCGATGTCGCCCTGTTTGATGGCGACCCGCTGGAATACACCAGCCGCGTCATCGGTGTGGTGATCGAGGGTGACGTGGTGAGCCGCGCCGAGCGTTGAATCACGCACGCTGCCATCCGGCAAATGGCGATGGCAGCGTGCAAGCAAGCTGTGATTCGATCAGTTGCCGCTGTTGCCGGCTTGTTCGGCCAAGGCCTTGATCGCGGCCGGCAGCTCAAACTTCGCCGCATCCGGTGCGCCCGGCTCGATCTTGTCGATGCTGACCAACTGCTTCTGGCCCATCATGCTCATCTCGGTCAGTACCGGCATGGTTTCACCGTTGATGGTGCCGTAGCGCTTGATGATGCTGACCACATCGATCTCGCCCATCGGTGAATTCTGCTTGCCGCCACTGGCCAGCAGCAGGCCATCGTCAACGCCATAGCAATCCCAACTGCTGCGGCCCGAGCGCCATTCCACATTGACCTTGTAGCAACGCTTGCCGTCGTGCTCGGCGACCGATTCGGTCTGCATTTTGCTGACAAAACTCGGCAGGCGGCGGATCGCATCCGGGGCAATCATTTCGATCTGCTGGCTGCGCTCGTTGCCGCTCAGAATACGTGGGCCTTGAAACGGGTCCATCGCCCAGACCAGATCACCTTGAATGCCGCCTTGAATATTGCCCAGGCCCGGCAGCTCGACATGGTTCGCCATGCGCTGGATGCCATCGACCCAGATCGTCATCGGGGCTTCGATGTTGGCAGCGGGCATGGCGAATTTGCCGTGGATGGTGGCTTGCACGTTTTTCTGCAATGCCGCTTCGCCACCCAGTGCCGCGATATGGCGATCAACCAATGTGCGTGCTTCGGGCAGTGGCGGGGCGTTGGCCGGGGTGTCGGCGATGGCTGGCGCGCTGAAGCATAGGGCAGTGGCCAGTGCGCTGATCGGCAGGGCGAGGCGAGCGGAGGCAGTCATGGTCAATCTTCCTTTTTGGCGGGAGTTGAAGTGGTTTGCAGCCAGCCGATGGCGGCATCAAGGGGTTGGTCGCGGCCGGCGGCCAGGCCGGCAAGCGTGGGCGCGGAGGGCTGATCCGGCGTGATGCCGATGCCTTCCAAGCGGGTGCCATCGGGCGCGGTCAAATCGGCGATGGCGTACAGCAGGTCATCGCCATTGGGCAGCGGATGCATCAGCGAGGGCAGCGCCATCCCGGCCGAACGGCTGCCGAATACGCGGGCGCGCCCGGCCTGCTGCATACCCGAGGTGAACACCTCCGAGGTGCTGGCCGAGCGGCCATCGATCAGGATCGCCAGCGGCGCGGCATACGGCGCGATCAGCCTGCCGTCATCACTGACCCGGCGCGGCAGTGCCGGCAGCCGCGCCGTGCTGCCGCCGGCATTGACATGACCAAGCGGCGTCGGTTTATCGACCAGCCAGCCGCCAACGCCCATCGCCGTGCCGATCACGCCGCCGGGGTTGCCGCGCAAATCGATGATGAGGCCACGGCAATCGCGCACCGCATCGAGTGCGGCGGGAAATCCCTGCGCCAGGGCCGGCATCCAGACGTTGAAGTGGATCAGGCCGATGCAGCCGCCATCGGTCTGGCTGATGCGCCGATGCTCGATGTTGAACAGCATCGGCGGCAGCAATGGGATCTCGACCCGGGTGCCGGCGGCGGGTTGCGGGATCAGATTGATTCGATGCGGCTTGCCGGCGCTATCGCGCAGGGCCAATGTCACCGCGCGGGCACGTTCGCTTGGTTCCAGCCGCGCGGCCAGTGCGCCTTCCAATCGCAGCATGGCGATGCGTTGCTGGGCCGGGTTATCGCCACGCTGGATTTCGGCCAGCACATCGCCGAGTGCGTGGTCATCGATTTGCTCGATCAACCAACCCATGCGGATGCCCGCGTTGGCGGCGGCCGAGCCTGGCTGCACGGCAGTAACCG
>JAUNTK010000072.1:0-11124 GCA_030538735.1 Pseudomonadota bacterium | reverse complement strand
CGCTAGCAATCGCGCCGACCGAGGCGGGGATCAGGCTGAAATGCGATTCGCCGATCTCGTCGAGCATCGCATTGATCGCACGACGCAGCGCGGTGTTGTCACGCGCCTGCTCGGCAGCGGGGCGATGGCGCTCGCCCACCGTATCCCAATCGATGCCTTTGCCGCGCACGTCATACGGGCTTTGATCGACCAACCGCCACGCGGCATCGAAGGTGTCCACCGCCTTGGCGCGATCAAGCGTGCGCACCGGCTCGCGGGCGAGTGCAGGTGCCAGCAACAAGGCGGCAAGCATTGCGATGGCGATTCGGCTGCGGATCATCGGCAATCAACAGGGGGAATTGCCCATACCTTAGTGCACACGCGCCATCGCCGTCACTGCCATTGGTCATGGCCGGAATGATGGTCAACTGCAGGTAAACTCAAACGTTGACACATGAATCGCCACTTTCAGGAAGCCGCATGTACAAACGCACTTTGCTCAGCACCGCCGCCGCCCTCGCGCTCGGTCTTTCCGCCCAAGCCAACGCGCATCAGCGCTGCTTGGATGATGCCTGCCTGCAGCAGGCGCTGTTTGCCAGCGATGACAGCACGGGCAGCGCGCAGGATGTGATCGCCGCGCCGAGCTTTGGCCAGTGGGGCTTCGATGTCGCCGGGATGGATCGCAGTGTCAAGCCGGGCCAGGATTTTTTTGAGTACGCCAACGGTGCCTGGGCCAAGAACACCCCGATCCCGTCGGACCGCTCCAACTACGGCGTATTCCACGGCCTGCGTGATCTCTCCGAGGCGCGCGTGCGTAAACTGGTCGAAGGCTATCCCGCCGGCAACCCGGTCAGCGATGGTGAAGCGGCCAAGATCGCCGCGCTTTATCGCGGTTTCATGGACGAGGCGGAAATCGAGCAACTCGGCTTAGCGCCCTTGCAGCCGGAACTCGATGCCATCCGCCATGTCCGCAACAAGAACCAGATGGCCGAGTTGATGGGGCGTGCCAATGAGCGTTTTGGCGGCGCGTTCTTCGGTGTTGGTGTGTCCGATGACCAGCGCGATCCTGATCGTTACACCCTTTACATGAGCCAGTCCGGTTTAGGTTTGGGTGATCGCCAGATGTATCTGGAAGAAAAGTTTGCCCCGCAGCGCGAGCGCTACCAGCAGTATGTTGCCCAGATGCTGGGCATGATCGGTTGGGCCACGCCGGAAAAACATGCCGCCGACATCATGGCGCTGGAGATGAAGATCGCCGAGGCACATTGGAGCCGCGCCGAAAGCCGTGACCGCGACAAGACCTACAACCCGGTCGAGATGAGCAAGTTCGCCGCCTACGCACCGGGCTTCCCGTGGGCCAGCTACTTCAAGGCGGCCGGTCTGGACAAAGCCCCGGTGGTGGTGGTGCGGCAGAACACCGCCGTGCCAAAACTGGCCGCGATCTACAACCAGACATCGCTGGATGCCTTGAAAGCCTGGGCCGCCTTCCAGACCATTGATTCGGCTGCACCGTTGTTGTCGAAATCGTTTGTCGATGCGCGCTTCGAGTTCCGCAACAAGTTCATGTCCGGCCAGCCCGAGCAGCAAGACCGCTGGAAGCGCGGCGTGGCCGTGGCCGAGGGCGCGATGGGCGAGGCGATTGGCCGCGATTACGTCGAGCTGTATTTCCCGGCCGATGCCAAGACCAAGATGGATGAGCTGGTTGCCAACGTGAAGGCGGCGATGGGCGTGCGCTTGGCACAGCTGGATTGGATGGGCGCCGATACCAAGCGCGAAGCCGCCGCCAAGCTGGCCAACTTTGGCCTGAAGATCGGCTACCCGGAAAAATGGCGTGATTACAGCGCCTTGGAAATCCGCAACGGCGATGTCGTCGGCAATGCGCTGCGCTCGCGCCAATTTGAGTGGGATTACCGCCGCAGCCGCCTCGGCCAAAAAGTGGACAAGGCCGAGTGGGGGATGACGCCGCAAACGGTCAACGCCTACTACAACTCGGTCAAGAACGAGATCGTGTTCCCGGCAGCGATCCTGCAACCGCCGTTCTTCGATCCCAAGGCCGACATGGCGGTGAACTACGGCGCGATTGGCGGCGTGATCGGCCACGAGATCATCCACGGCTTCGATGACCAGGGCCGCAAATCCGATGGCGAAGGCATGTTGCGCGATTGGTGGAGCAAGGATGATGCCGCCAAGTTTGAGGTGCAGGCGGCCAAGCTCGGTGCCCAGTACGAAAGTTACGAGTTCCCGCAACTGCCGGGCATGCATATCAATGGCCGCGTCTCGATGGGCGAGAACATCGGTGACTTGGGCGGCCTGACCATCGCACTGGAAGCCTACCGCCATTCGCTGGGTGGCAAGCCGGCTGCTCGGGTTGGTGGCTTCAGCGGCGAGCAGCGCTTCTTCCTCGGCTGGGCGCAAGTCTGGCGCACCTTGTGGCGCGATGATGCCCTGCGCCAGCAACTGGTCAACGGCCCGCATTCGCCCGGCCAGATCCGCGCGTTCGCGCCGCTGCGCAATATCGATGCCTGGTATGGTGCTTTCGATGTCAAGCCGGGCGATGCGCTCTACATCAAGCCCGAAGACCGCGTGCGGATCTGGTGATGTCGCATCGCGCGCTGGTTTTGCTGGTCACCGCACTTGCGGTGACCGGCTGCGCGGATCGGCCGCTGCAAATCGAACTGCCTGCGGCCGGGGGCGCAGCATCAACAGCGCACATGCTGACGCTGGCGGCCGAGCAACAGCAATGGTGGCAGCATCTGCAGGCGCTGTGCGGCCAGGCTTACCAAGGCCGGCTGATCCGCGCACCAGAAGGCGATGACACCTTCCGCGACAAGCGCGTGGTGATGCATGTGCGCGATTGCAGCGAAACGCGCATCCGTATCCCGTTGGTGATTGATGACAATTTTTCGCGCACCTGGGTATTCACCCGCGAAGGTGAGCGCCTGCTGTTCCGCCACGATCATCGCGATCAAGACGGCAGGCCCGAAGCGATGACTGATTACGGCGGCTACACCAGCAATGTCGGCAGTGCCGATACCCAGATGTTCCCGGCCGATGACATCACCCGTGCGGCGCTTCCCGGCAGTGGCCAGCGCAGTGTCTGGCTGGTGGAAATCCATCCCGACCAGCGCTTTGTGTATGCCGCCAATCGGGTTGGCACCGAGCGTGGTTTCGAGCTGCATTTTGACCTGGCAACGCCTGTTGCCGCGCCGCCGGCACCGTGGGGATGGCAGGAATAGGCCAGCACCGATAACCGGCGCTGGCATCGGCATGGGACAATACGCGCCGCTCCCGAATTGCCACCGTCATGCGCCTCAACAAATTCATCGCCGAAACCGGCTATTGCTCACGCCGCGAGGCTGACCGCCTGATCGCGGCCGGTCAGGTGGCGATCAACGGCGAGCGCGCCCGCATCGGTGCCGAGTTGGCCGAGGGCGATACGGTCACCGTCAATGGCGAGAAACTGGTGCAGCGCACGGCCGCCACTGGCAAGCGCCGCCATGTCTATATCGTGCTCAACAAGCCGGTCGGCATCACCTGCACTACCGAGGAATCGGTGCGCGGCAATATCGTTGATTTTGTCGGCCACCAGCAGCGTATTTTCCCGATTGGCCGCCTCGACAAAGATTCGGAAGGGCTGATCCTTTTGACCAGCAATGGCGATATCGTCAACGAGATTTTGCGCGCCGAGAACAAGCTGGAGAAGGAATATCTGGTGGTGGTCAACCACACCGTCACCAATGAATTTCTGCGCGGCATGGCCAAGGGCGTGCCGGTACACGGGCAGATGACGCTGCCATGCAAGACCGGCAAGCTGGGCCCGGTCGGCTTTCGCATCACCTTGACGCAGGGGCTGAATCGGCAAATCCGTTTGATGGCCGCGCACTTTGGCTATCGGGTCAAGCAGTTGCTTCGGGTGCGGATTGGCAACGTCAAACTGGGCCATCTCAAGCCCGGCCAGTGGCGCAATCTAACCGATGCCGAGTTGCGCGGCTTGCTGCCCAAGCGCACGGAGTGGTGAGCGCGTTGGGCAGGGCTTGATTCGCCGATCAAGGCGCGTGCTGCACTGCCGCGCGCAATCGAGCTAAGCGCCTTCCATACTCGGCCGAAACTCCGGGGAGGTGGTGATGGCAGATGCAGAAAATCAGGCGGGCCAAGGCGATGCCGAGCAATCGCGGCCGTTTGTGGTGCCGTGCCGGGATCTGGATGCGGGCGCGCCTTGGCGCTGGCTGCGGGCCGGTTGGCGCGATTTGCGGCAGGCACCGGGGCTGAGCTTGATCTTTGGCGGGGTGATCGTGGTGATCAGCGTGTTGATCGCCTTGTTGGCGTGGCAGCTCGGGCGTTTCGCGTTGCTTGCCACGTTGCTGTCGGGCTTCGTGTTTATCGCGCCGTTGATCTGCGTCGGGCTGTATTGCGTCAGCCGCGCATTGGAGCGTGGCCACGCGCCGAGGTTGGCCGATTCCTTTATCCTTGCGCGCCGCGTGTTGGGGCAGGCGGCGGTGTTCGCGCTGGGGCAGGGCGTCATCATCCTGCTGTGGTCACGCGCGGGCATGGTGATTACGGCGTTATCGCCGGTCGTCGAGGGCGATACGTTGGCCTTGGTGGAATATCTGGCGATCGGCACGGTGGTGGGGGGCATCTTCGCCTTGCTGACCTTTGCGGTGGCGGTGGTAGCGTTGCCGTTGATTGCCGACCGCGATGTGGACATGGTCACGGCCGGTATTTCCAGCGTGAACGCGGTGCTGCGCAACAAGTGGGTGATGGTGTTGTGGGCGGCGATCATCGTGGTGCTGACCGTGATCGGTTTCGCTACGGCCTTTATCGGCCTGGGCATCGTGATGCCGTGGTTGGCCTACGCCAGTTGGCATGCTTATCGCGAGACCTTGCAGCCGGATGATTGGCCTGAGTTGCCTTGAGTTGTGTTTGTAGGCGTTTCCGGGCTGGATCGAGGCGATGGCTTTTTTGCGGCGGTGCGTACGTCGCTATACGCCGGTGCCAGGCCGCCCCACGGGACACGCCGTGAACCCATCCGTGGGGGCTCGGACGCGGCGTCCTGCCGCGTACGGTCCCGAGTGGCGGCCTGGCACCGACGTACCGAAAGTTCTGTGCCGCATCACTAAAAGCTCGGCAATACGTCGCGATGCAACCACCATCTGGACTGAGCGGCACACGCCCAAGGCGCTATCATTGCTGGTTGTGGTCGTTGCCCGTTGGCGGGCGATGCGGCCATCCGACAGCGCTGTACGCGCCACCCACCTGCCTGATGGAGATGCCATGACCCGTTGGTTGCTTGCTTTTGCCCTTCCTTTTGCCGCGATTGCGCCGGCCCACGCGCAGCGCACTATCGCATTTGATCAGGCCGGTTTGCCCGAGCGTGGCGTGTTGGCGATTGCGGTCAGCGAAGGACTCTCTAGTGATGGCGATTTTGCCCAGCTCGATGCCCGGGCCGACGGCGCATTGCGCCGCGCCGCCGATGCCGCCGGTTTTACTGGCAAAAAGGGCAGCAAGTTGGACTTGCCGGGCTTTGCCGGGTTTGATCGGGTATTGGTGGTCGGCACCGGCAAGGATGCGGTTGCGCCGCTGGCCTTGCGCGATGTTGGCGGTATCGTCGCCCAGCATTTCGCCACGGCCAATGCGGGCCAGCCGGTCAATTTGGTTTGGGGTGGCCGCGAGGCCGATGCCGCATCGCAACTGGCCTTCGGTGCCGCGCTTGGCCAATACCGTTTCGATAAATACAAGACCGCTGCCAGCAAGCCCGCCAGCGGCCAGATCGTGATCCGCACCCCGGCCGGTGTGGCCGCGCAAAATAATTGGGATCGCAATTGGAAGCCGGTGGCGCAAGCGGCCAACTTCGCCCGTGATCTGGTTACCGAGCCGGCCAATGTGATCTACCCGGAAAGCTTCGTCGAGCGCGTGCGCGCCGAGGCCAAGGGCTTGCCGGTCACCATCGAGGTGCTGGATGTGCCGGCGATGGAGCGCCTTGGTATGGGCAGCATCCTGACCGTGGGCAAGGGCAGTGCGCGCCCGCCTCGCCTGCTCTTGGTACGCTACAACGGTGGCCGTTCTGGCGATGCGCCGCTGGCGTTGGTCGGCAAGGGCATCACCTTTGATAGCGGCGGCATCTCGATCAAAAACAACGATGGCATGTGGCGGATGAAGTACGACATGACCGGTGCCGCGGTCACCACCGCGACCGTGCTTGGCCTTGCTGCGCGCCGTGCGCCGGTGAATGTGGTTGGTGTGGCGGCGCTGGCCGAGAATATGCTCTCGGGCAGTGCCAACCGCCCGGGCGATGTCATCACCACCGCCGCCGGCAAAACCTATGAAATCATCAGCACCGATGCCGAAGGCCGGATGGTGCTGGTTGATGCGCTTTGGTATGTGCAGCGGCAGGACAAGCCGAAGGCGATTGTCGATATCGCTACCTTGACCGGCTCGATTGTCACCGCGCTGGGCCCGGATTACGCCGGCATGTTTAGCCGCGATGACGCGCTAGCCAGCCAGTTGCAGCGCGCCGGTGAAGCCAGCGGCGAGCGCGTCTGGCGGATGCCATTGCGCGATGACTACGGCGCACGTTTGGCCTCGCCGATTGCTGATATGCGCAATGGCGGTGGTGGTGGCCCCGGCTCCGGCACGGCAGCGTGGTTTATCGGCGAATGGGTGGATCGCGCCACGCCGTGGGCGCATCTGGATATCGCTGGCCGCGCGTGGGCCGAATCCGGCGATGGCCCGACTTCGCCCTCCGGTGCCACCGGCTTTGGCGTGCGCCTGTTGGATCAATGGATCCGCGATAACCACGAAAACTAAGCCACGATGGTCCTTAATATCGCCGCCTATCACTTTGCCGATATCGCCGATGTCACCGCGTTGGCGGCATCACTGCGCGCCGAATGCCAAGTGCGTGGTTTGCTAGGCAGCGTGCTGGTGGCAGGCGAGGGCATCAACCTGTTTCTTGCCGGCGATGAAACCGTGCTGCGAGGGTTTCTTGATTGGCTGCGCAGCGATGCGCGATTTGGCGCGATCCAAGCTAAGGAAAGCTGGAGCACGCATGTGCCGTTTGCCCGGTTGAAGGTGAAAGAAAAACGCGAGATCGTGCCGTTTGCCGGCCGCCCGGCGGGTATCGGTGATGCCCGCGCACCGGCCGTGGATGCCCGCACGTTGGCGCGCTGGATCGCGGCCGGCCACGATGATGCCGGCAAGCCGCTGGTGTTGCTTGATACCCGCAATCGTGAAGAAATCGGCTACGGCACCTTCCAAGATGCCCGCGTGTTGCCGATCGACAACTTCAACGACCTGCCCGCTGCCGTCGAAGCGATCCGCGATGAATTGCGCGATGCCACCGTGGTCAGCTTTTGCACCGGCGGCATCCGCTGCGAGAAGGCCGCGCCGTGGATGCGCGATATCGGTATGGACAACGTGCTGCAACTGGAAGGCGGCATCCTGCGTTACTTTGAAGAAGTCGGCGGCGCTGGCTACCAAGGCGGCTGTTTCGTGTTCGACGAACGCATCGCGCTTGATCCCGAATTGAAGCCCCTGCGCGACGAGCCGGTCACGCCGCCGCCGGTGCAACGATGAACGAATGGGTGTTGCTGCTGATCGGCCTTGTCGTCGCTTGGATGGCGATCAAGGTGGTCGGCATGGTGCTGAAGGTGACACTGTGGATCGTGCTGGCCGGGGTGGCTTATTTCTTTTTCGCCAGCGTGTTTGCCTGGCCGCTGCCGTAAGCAATCGCCCCGATGCAATGCATCACTACACCGCCATCCCCGCCGCCCGCCCTGAGGCCCATGCCCACTGGAAGTTGTAGCCGCCCAGCCAGCCGGTGACATCGATCACTTCGCCGATGAAATACAGGCCGGGGATGTGTTTGGACATCATCGTGGTGGATGAGAGGCCATCGGTATCCACACCGCCCAAGGTGACTTCGGCGGTCCGGTAGCCTTCGGTGCCGCTGGCGATGATCGGCCAGGCGCTGAGTGTTTCGGCGATGGCGCTGATCTCGGCGGGCAGTAATTGGCGCATCGGTTTGTTGGGTAACCAGTGTTCGCACAGGCGTTGGGCGAAGCGTTTGGGCAGGACTTCGCCAAGCAGGGTGTGCAATTGCGCATCGCGGCGCTCGCGTTGCCAGCGCGCTAGCAAGGCGGGGATGTCGTGATCGGGCAGCACGTTGATGGCCAGCGCATCGCCTTCGCGCCAGTACGAGCTAATCTGCAAGATCGCCGGGCCACTCAGGCCGCGATGGGTCAGCAGCATGGCATTGTGAAACGCCGTTTTGCCGACGCGGGCCGCGATTGGCAATGATAGGCCGCTTAAATCGGCGATGCGATCCAGATGCACACCCGATAGCGTCAACGGCACCAGCCCGGCGCGTGTCGGCAGCAGCTCATGGCCAAATTGGCGGGCGATCTGGAAGCCGAAGCCGCTGGCCCCCATGCGCGGGATCGACAGGCCGCCGCTGGCGATCACCAAGGCCGGGGCGGTGAACACGCCGCGTGCCGTGTGCAGCGCGAAGCCGGCTGCATCGTGTTCGATGCCCTCCACCGCGCAGCCGGTTTCGATCTGCACCCCGGCCCATTCGCATTCGTCAAGCAACATGCGCACGATCTGCTTGGATGATTCATCGCAGAACAATTGGCCCAGCTCCTTCTCGTGATAGGCGATGCCGTGGCGCTCGACCATCTCGATGAAATCACTCGGCGTGTAACGCGCCAAGGCCGATTTGCAGAAATGCGGGTTGGCCGAGAGGTACTGCGCCGGCGTGGCCCCGGTATTGGTGAAGTTGCAGCGGCCACCGCCGCTCATCAAAATCTTTTTGCCGCAGCGTTCGGCATGTTCAATCAGCAACACGCGCCGGCCGCGCTGGCCGGCGGTCAGCGCGCACATCAGGCCGGCAGCACCGCCGCCCACGATCAAGACATCAAACATCATCGACATACGCCATTTTCACCCGTGGCGCGCGATCAGGCATCATGCGGGCTGAATTTTTTGTTTGGGGAATCCGCATGAATCGGCGTTCGATTTTCTTCGCCTCCGTTTTTACCGCCGCCACAGCCTTGTTGGCGCTTGCGCCCAGCGTGCAGGCGCAAGCGAAAAAACCCTTCAGCGCCGAGCGCAGTTGGGAGATCCAGCGGCTGGCCGGGCCGGCGTTATCGCCCGATGGCAAGCTGATCGTCGCCCCGGTGGCGCGCTTCGATATGCAGCAGGACAAGGCGTTTACCGACCTGTGGATCTGGAATAGCGATGGCAGTGGCCAGCGCCGTTTCACCACCTCGGGCAGCGATAGCGCGCCCAGCTTCAGCCCGGATGGCAAGTGGCTCGCCTTTACCTCGCGCCGTGGCGATGACAAGGCGCCGCAGTTGTATGTGATGCCGCTGGCCGGTGGCGAAGCGCGCCGCCTGACTGCATTGG
Organism: Pseudomonadota bacterium; assembly: GCA_030538735.1. GTDB lineage: Bacteria > Pseudomonadota > Gammaproteobacteria > Xanthomonadales > Xanthomonadaceae > Solilutibacter. The sequence continues at coordinate 1,743 of JAUNTK010000072.1, read as the reverse complement.
CCACCGGCGTGCAAAGCCCGAAATGGTTTGCTGATAGCCGGCGCATCGCGTTTGTCTCGCGGGTATTTGATGAGCTGCCGCTGGATGCGCAGGGCAAGCGGTTGGATGAGCGCAAGGACAGCAAGATGACCGGCCGGGTGTGGGACCGCGGCCCGGTGACGGCGTGGGACCAATTTCTTGATGAGCGCCAATTTCATGTGTTTGCGGTGGATATCGACAATACGGCCGATAACGTCGGCGTCGTGGCGCTGACCCAACCGCTGAAGCAGGCGTTGCCGCGCAGCGCGGTGCAGGGCACCGATAATCTGTTCGCGATTGCGCCCGATGGCCGTGAGCTGGCTTTTGTCGCCAATTCCAGCCCGCAATCGAATGTTGCGAATAACGATGTGTTCACCGTGGCCTTGGATGCCAGCGGCAGGCCCAGCGGCCAGCCGCGCAATTTGACTGCGGGCAATGCCGGCAACGATGGCACGCCGTTGTACAGCCCCGATGGCCGTTGGCTGGCGTTTGTGCAGCAGCGGGTCAAGGGCTTCTATGCCGACAAGGCGCGGCTGATGCTGCAAGACCGCCGTGGCAGCAGCCAGCGCGAATTGTTTGCCGATTGGGATCGCAGTGCTGGCGGTTTGGTTTGGCATCACGATAGCCGCCGCCTGTACGGGGCCATCGACGATGCCGGCACCGTACGCGCCTACGAGTTGCCGCTGGAGGGCAGCCCGCGCAAGATCACCGGCGAAAGCTCCTTCAACCAATTGGCGGTGGCCAACACGGGCGTGTTGGTGGGTTTACGGCAATCGTTTACCGAGCCGCCCACCTTGGTGCGCATCGAGCCGCGCACGGGCGCGGCGCAAAAACTCTCAACCATCAATGATGCGCTGATGGCCGCCACCGCGATGGGCACGTTTGAATCGGTGACCTACAAGGGTGCGAATGGTGCCGACATCCAAATGTGGGTGAATTACCCGCCGGGCTTTGATCGCAGCAAAAAATACCCGTTGTTTTTGCTGATCCACGGCGGCCCGCATAGCGCGATCACCAATGGCATGAGCTTTCGCTGGAACGCGCAGGTGTTTTCCAGTTGGGGTTATGTCACGGCCTGGCCCAACTTCCACGGCAGCTCAGGCTTCGGCCAGGCATTTACCGATTCGATCAACCCCGAATGGGCGGAGCAGCCGTACCAAGACGTGATCAAGGCCGCCGATTGGCTGGCCGCGCAGCCGTGGATCGATGCCACACGCATGATGGCCGGTGGTGCCAGCTATGGCGGCTACCTGACATCGGTGATCTTGGGCCGCGCGCATCCGTTCAATACCCTGATCAACCACGCCGGCGTGTACAACCTGTACACCCAATACGCGGCTGATTTCAGTGCGGAAACCCCGCGCTTCGGCGGTTTCTGGGAGCCGGGCAACCTGGAGGTGATGCAGCGCAACTCGCCGCATTACGGTGCGCGCGAATTCAACACGCCAACGCTGGTCATCCACGGCCAAACCGACCTGCGCGTGCCGGTCAACCACGGCATGGAGCTGTATCACACGCTGCTCAATCGCGGCGTTCCGACCCGCTTCGTCTATTTCCCGAATGAAAACCACTGGATATTGAAGCCGCAGAACTCGGTGTTCTGGTATGGCGAAGTGAAGCGCTGGATCGAGGAATACAACGTGCCGAAATCCGAGACTCAGCAACGTTAGGTGTCACATCCCGGACGATTGGTACTCCTATGCTGCCTGTGAAACAGCTCAGATT
>JAUNTK010000071.1 GCA_030538735.1 Pseudomonadota bacterium | reverse complement strand
AACCGGCTGGCGAAGTGGTGGCGAAGGTCATGGAAGCGGAAGTCAACCAGCTCGGCATCCGTCATCAGGTTTTCCCATGACGTGGCGATGTTCGACATCCGCGCCCCGCTTGCAGCCGGGAACACCAAGCGGCCACCATCGCGCTGCGCCTGCCATCGCATCACCACCCGGCGCAGCCCCCGCGCGGCTCATGACGCCACCGCGACACCCGATAGCCCGCCCTGCCACCAAGCTGGGGCCGACAATTCTCGTCGCCACGACCGCCCCCCGTTTGTAGTCTCGACAACCACAAACTTAACCGGTCGGTCGTGTGCCGTTCTCCCTGAGTTGGGGGAAGAACCTTTTTATTGCCCGATAGTTGCAATGCAAGCGGCAACAGTGCCACACGATGGCATCGGCCAAGGATATTTATTGGCAACCGCTGGCAAGCGGCAGGCTGGATATACTGCGGGAAACCTCAGGCGAATCGTCATGTCCGATCTCTCGCCCGCCCCCGATCTCAGGCCCGCATCCGGGTTTGGGCGCAAGTTACTCAGGCGGCTTGCCCTACTTGCTTATGTGCCTTTGACGGTGGCCGTACTGATTCTTGGCGTATTGCACATCAAGGAGCAGAACCGGCTCAATGCACTTGAACAGACACTATTGGCGCAACAGTCAAGCGCTGATCAGCCAGAGTTTGTCCAGATCGCTGCCAAGCGCGGGCAGCAGGGGTCGCAGCGCATAATCATCCTTCTTGTGGCATCGCTGCTCTTGGTCGTCGTGGCCAGTTATATAGCGGCATGGCGTGCGCTGATGCCGATGCGCTCACTATCCGAAGCCATCGACAAGCTGGGACGGGGCGAAACAGTGACCGTGCCAGTGCGCACCGGCACGGTGCTGGCACACCTTCAACACAGCATCAATCAGGCCGCACGGCAATTGGAAAATGCACGGCAGGGCATGGAGAGTGACTTATGGCAAGCCAGCCGTGAACTGGCCGAGCATAACAAGCGGCTTGAACAAGTGGGCCGGGAGCGTGCGCGCTTCTTGGCCGCCGTCAGTCATGACCTGCGTCAGCCGCTGCATACGCTGACCTTGTTCGCCTCATCCCTGCGCGCGGGTGAAACCGATCCACTGCGGCTGAAGCGGATCGATTACATCGAAGAATCGGTGCAATCGTTGGACAATTTGTTCAGTGAGCTGTTGGAATTATCGCGCCTGGAATCAGGCAGCCTGCGGCCATTGATCAGGGATTTTCCGCTGGAGGATGTATTTGCCGAGGTCAGTCGAAACTTCCGCATGCCGGCCGAATCACATGATCTGCGCCTGATCGTGCGCAAGACCGAAGCCCGCGTCCATGCCGACAGCACCATGCTGATGCGCATACTCAATAATTTGGTCAGCAATGCCTTGCGCTATACGCACGAAGGCGGCGTCTTGGTGGGTGTACGCAGGGCAAGCCCCGACAAAGTGCGGATTGATGTCTTGGATACCGGCATCGGTATTGCTCAGCATGAACAGGCGCGCGTGTTTGAAGAGTGCTATCAGGCCGAAATCAACGACGCCCCCAGCGCAGGGCGGCGGCACGGGTTTGGCTTGGGGCTGGCAACCGTGCGCAAATTGGCTGACTTGATCAATTGCGAGGTGAAATTGGCCTCACGGCCCGGCCGCGGCACATTGGTGAGTTTGACCCTGCCAGCCGGGCAAACTGCCGCGACAACGCCCAACATGCCAGCCATCATGACGCCGCTGGATGTCAGCGGGCTGCGCATCCTGCTGATCGATGACGAGTCGAATATTCTTGAGGGCCTGAGTGCCCTTTTTGGCGAATGGGGCTGCGATATCCGAACTGCCGAGGATGAAATGGCGGCATTGGCCACCCTCGTCGATTGGTCTTCACCACCGGATGTGGTGATCAGTGATTTTCATTTGCGCGAGCATCGAAATGGCCTGCAGGCGATGGATGCCATTGCGCGGCATTATGGAGCCGATCCAGATGCCCCGCCATTTGCGCGCATCTTGGTGACGGGCGAAACACGTCACGATCAAATACATCAAGCCACGCTCAGCCGTATTCCGACCCTGTTCAAACCGGTTGCCCCGGCGCGTTTGCGCGAGACCATGCTGGCCTGCCTGATGGCAGGTACCCGCGACAACCATTGACCGGGCTGTTGCGGGCTATTGGTTTAGCGCACCAGATATGTCTGGGTATTGAGTTGCAGCACGGCATCAAATTGGACTTTCTCACCGTCATCGCCCATCTCCAGCAGCGCATCGATGCGGAAACGCAGCGCACGATCCAATTCACGCTGCGGCTCCAACATCACCCGTACCCGGGCAAGCCGGCTTTCATGCAATGCAATCGCTTGCTCCAGCGCGCGACGGATACGATCACGATCATGCGGGCTCAACAAGCTGTAGGAAGAGAAGTCGGGGATGCCGTAGGTCAATGACGAGTTGCGGCTCTCCTTGAACGCTTCGGGCACCACCCGCGCCGCCTCCGACCGGGTATTGAGCAGGTGCTCCAGATCACGCGAGACCTGATTGCGAAACTCATAGACCGGCATGCGCCGCCCGTTATCCTCGGGCAGGTTTTCGTTGACCAGACGATCAAGCAAGCTGCGCATCGTGCGGCTCCTTCATGGCAGCAGGCCCCGGTGATCGACCGAGGCCTGCAACGGTGTTGCTTGGCGGACAGGCAACGATCAACTGGCCTTGTTGGCCGCGCGGTCGTAGGTACCGCTGATCGCACCAGCCAGCGAACCATCGGCCTTTTGCGGCTTGTATTCGTATTTGATCTTGGTGAAGTTGAGCGTGAAGCTGTCGGTCGGGATCGATGTCGAACCCGCTGAGCCGGACGAGCTGTAGGCACTGACCATCACATCATCCATGGTGATCACCAGATACTCGACCTGACCGCCCTTGCCGCCGGCCTTGCGAGCCACCAACACGGCACTCTTGATCATGTCGCCGCTGGAGGCCGCTTTCATCAGCAGTGGGCTGGAACCATCGCACTGTTTGGTAAAACTGATATCAGAGAAATGGGCCTTGCCGGTACCGCCGCCGCCGCCGCGGCCCATGCTGCCTTCGTTCGACACGCCCCAGTTGAACGAATCAACCTCGATCTCGTCCTTGTGCTTTTCATCGGTGGATTCGCCCTTGATACCTTCGAGCTTGAGAAAATAATCAGCAGACATCGCTTTGACTCCTTGTTGATTGGAAGTTGAACAGACCTCGTGGAATATCAGCGTGCCGACTTGGGCAGCTCGGCCACCAGACGCAGTGAGACACTGAGTTCATCGAGTTGGTAATGTGGCCGCAGGAAGGCCACCGATTTGTAGGCACCGGGCTTGCCGGGGATTTCGGCAACCTCGATACGGGCCTCACGCAACGGATACTGTGCTTTGGCCTCTTGCGAGGCGTTGTCGTCAAGCAGTACGTATTGCGCGATCCAGTTGTTGAGGAAAAGCTCGACGCTGGATTTGGAGGCGAAGCTGCCGATCTTGTCGCGCATCATCGACTTCAGATAATGGGCGATCCGGCTGACCGCGAAGATGTACTGCAGCTGCGATGACAGCCTGGCATTGGCGTTGGCCGCATCAGTGTTGTATTCCTTGGATTTCTGCGCGGATTGGGTGGAGAAGAACGCCGCGTAATCGCTGCCCTTGCAGTGCACCAGCGGGATCAAGCCCAAATCGGCCAGTTCTTTTTCACGGCGGTCGGTAATCGCGATTTCGGTGGGGCATTTCAGTGCCACCTCGCCATCATCGGTGGCGAAGGTATGGGTCGGCAGCCCCTCAACCAAGCCGCCGCCCTCAACACCGCGGATCGCCGCACACCAACCAAATTTGGCAAAGGCATCGGTAATCCGCGTACCCAGTGCATAGGCCGCGTTCATCCACAGATATTTGTTGTGCTCTTTGCCGTCGGTGCGCTCGACATAGTTGAACGCTTCGACCGGATCGGTGTCTGGGCCATAAGGCAGGCGGCCCAGCACATGCGGCATGGCCAAGCCGACGTAGCGCGAGTCCTCGGAAGCGCGGAAGCTCTTCCACTTGGCGTATTCCACGGTATCGAAAATCTTGGCCAGATCGCGCGGGCCGGACAGCTCGGTGAAATCGTCGAACCCGAGCAGCTCCGACGAGGCCGCGCTCAGGAATGGCGCATGTGCAGCCGCACAGACATGGGAAATTTCCTCCAACAAATACATGTCTTCGGGATGGCGACCAAACTCAAAATCACCGATCAGGGTGGCGAATGGCGCGCCGCCAAACGTGCCGTACTCTTCTTCGTAGAGTTTCTTGAACAAATTGCTCTGATCAAAGTCCGACGCATTCTTGAAATCCTTGACCAATTCCTTTTTGGTCGTGTTGAAGACCTTGATCTTGAGGCCGGTACTGGTTTCAGAGTTATCCACCAGATATTTCAAGCCGCGCCAAGTACCTTCAAGTTGTTGAAACTCCGGTGCATGCATCACTACCGAAAGCTGATCGGACAGCACGCGGTCAATTTCGGCAATGCGCGCATCCAACGCGGCGATTGCATCGTGGGATACGGTCAGCGCACCTTCGGTGACCTGGGATACCAACTCGGCAATCAAGTCACGGGCGCGGCTACGCTCGCTATCAGAGCGTGCAACCCGGCTTTGGGTGATGATCTGATCCAGCAGGCCACCTTCGGCGGCTTCAGCTTCGGCCACGGCCAGTGTGGCGGTTTGGGCTTCGGTATTCGACATGACGGGCTCGCTCTGCTCAATGGTGGGATGGGGTTGCCGATTACTCGTCTGCGGAATCCGCAGGGCCAACTTCCTTGCTCAACTGGGCGATCTTGTCGGTGTTTTGCAACACCTCATTCAACAGATCCTCAAACTTGTCATTGCCGGCCGCCTTGTTGCGCAGGTCGGCCAACTTCTGCCGTGCTTCGAGCAACTTGCGCAGTGGTTCAATTTGGTTGGCGACGCGCTCCGGGGAGAAATCCTCCAGGCTGCGGAAGTGGAGCTCGACACCCAGTTTTGAGCCATCGCCAGCCAAGGTGTTTTCGACTTGCATCTGGGCCCGCGGCTTCATGCCTTTCAACACGTCGTCGAAATTGTCCTTGTCCACATTGACAAACTTTCGGTCTTTCAATTTGCCCAGTGGTTCACTGGGCTGGCCGCTCAGATTGGCGACGACGCCGGCGACAAACGGGAGTTCCTTTTTTTCGATGGCATCGCCAACTTCCACGTCATAGGTAAGCTGCACGCGCGGGGCGCGAACGCGGTCGAGTTTGTGTTGCGTGCTTTCCTTCTTGGCCATTTTGAACCTCTCAGGTTTGGCTATTGACGCTGGATGGAATCAAGGCATTTGCCCCGATGTGGGATTGAGTCTAGGAAGCTGCTGGCGTGCGCAACATCCACCGGAAGGCCAAACATCGACATATGTCTTTTGGCGTGTGGAATACGCGGGATCAGTCGCCGGAATAGGCATCGAGCCCAACCCGCTCACGAATCGAGCCCAACATGGATTCGTCACGAATCAACTCGGCAAGCCACGTCTCCAGCGGCATATTGGCCCAGGCGACTGCACGATCGAGCAGATACGGCACCGGGCTATGTGGCTCGGTACGACGAAAAAAGCCGGCGATTTCGCGCAGCGCATTGAGCGCAGCATCCTTGGAGGCATGGCTGCCAGCGGCCAGATTGATCGACACGCCACCGGCCGCCGGCCCCGCCTCAGCGTTGAACCCGGCAGCACCGGGTTGCTCGGCGATGGCGCCCACATCGGCCGACAGATTAAGGCCTTTGCTGGTCCCGAGCCGCGCATACACTTGGGCAATCCGCTTCAGTGCCTCGTCGATGGCGACAAGACTGGGCGCATCGCGGCCAAGCTTCTGATCCGAAATTTGGCTGAAGCGGTCAAAGGCCAGACGCACGGCCTGGGCTTGTTCGATCCGCTCGATCACCAACGCTTCGGGGATGGCAAGCAGTTGGCTATCAAACGCCTCGCCGTTGATGCGCCCATCATCCATTGCCGCTTGGTAGGCTTCGGCGTTCTGCCGGCCCAGATTGTCCACCTCGCGCGAATCCAACCAGCCGGTCAAACTGAGCGGGTTCTGTGAGTCGGCATTCAACGGCCACGTGGCCAACGCCTGACTGCCGTAATTGGCGAACCACGCCAATTTGCCCGCACGCTCATCCAGATCATCATCTTCGATACGCGGGTGCAGCCCATCCCAATAGGTGTCCAGCAAGCCTGCCATCACATCGAAGGCATCACGTGCGCCCTCCAAGCCATGCTGGGCAATCAGCGCCTCACCCAGCCAAGCGGCCACCTGCAAATCCTTGCTGGTTTCGCGCAGGATTTTTTCCGATATGCGCTCGGCTTCGCGCCAGTCGGCCTGCTTCAGCTCGGTCTGCCATTCGCCTTGGGCAAGACTTGAATCATCGGCGCGGCGCGCCTCGCGAATGCGGTCGAATTCGTCGGAAAAACTGGCGTCTGCGCCCGCCGGATCATCGCCGGGGATCGCGGCGAGCAGTTCGTTGACATCGATGGCCATGGCAGGCTCCGAAGGGTGGGTTGATTGGAGAAACTATTCGAGGATGGTGGCCGGCAATTCCGCCGGCAGCGTGCGCGCACCAAGGTATTGCCGAAGTTCGGGGGATGGCTCGACATGCAGGTACACACGCGCGCCACGGAAGCGGGCCGCCGTCAATCGAGGGGCGATTTGCGACCACTGCTGCGCGCTGTAGGAGGCACGAAAATCCTCCAGCCCATAGGCATGCGAGCCCCCACTGAAATCATTGACCATGCGAACAAAACCATCGGCACCGCTGTAAATACGGGTCAAGGTCAACTGCTCGGCGGGCACTTCATGCATCTCGCTGCTTTGCGGATCGAACGCCTGCATGGCCTGCCCCCCGGCATCGTGTGCCGGCAAGGCAAGGCTGACCCGGATGCGCGATTCAAGGCAGTTGGCCGGCGACCAGAACACCTGCGCCTTGGATTCCGAGAGCGACTCGCCAACCGAGCTGGCCCGGAACACACGCTCACGGCAATCAATTTCAAGGGCAGTGCCGGCATCGCCTTCATTCAGGGCGCCGAGGTCGCTGGGCCGGCTGAGCGAAAATGTCCCTGCCGGAAACGAGGTGGTGTTGTCGAGCACCGGCAGAAAGCGACGCTCCGAGGCCACCATCGATTGATACGCTGGGCTGAGTGGCATTGCCACGCCGGCAACCTTGACCGGCAGGCGCTCCTTCTCGGTGATGAAAGGCTTGAGCCAGTCATTGACGAAGGCACCAAGCTTGCCTTGCTCGCCATACAAAGCGGATATCTGCTCCTGCGGTGGCAACGCCGCCAGTGGCCGCAACACGCCCTCGCTCCAGCGTTGTTGCACATAGTCACCGGCGCGATAGACGGTTAAAAACAGCAGCAGACGCGATGGCCCCTGCACCACCGACCATGCACCAAGGTCGTCGCCTTTGAAGCCCGTGGCAAACTTCTCCGGCGGCTTGTCCACCGAATCAAGCAGGCTGGCGTACTCACTTGCGGGGGGCTTTTCTGGGCGCCCTTTGCTGGCGAAAATCTCCGAAGCCACTTGATACACATCCTGCCCGGAGCCTTCGGCCTGCAAGCGCAGGTACGCCCGGGCAAAATCGGCCTGCTGCCCGGCCAGCACATTCGATTCGGTATCCCTGATCGCCATCAACCATATCGGCGGGGCGACTTTCACACCGCCAAAGCGGAACGAATCCGCCACGAAGCCGCCAAATGGGCGCCACGACGACAGCCATGCCGATTTCATCTCACTCCAGGCCGCATTCCATCTGGAGACGAGCGGCCAATCAAGCGGCAAGCCGTACAGGTTGTGGTTGATCGAACGAAAAAAAAAGAGATACGGGCTATCCGGGCTTGCCGCGCGCGTAAGCAACTCATCGTAGTGGCCGCGCCAAAGCGTGACGCCATTCTGGAAGCCCGCCATAAAGCTGGCCCAGTCGGCAAAATAATCATTGAAATAGGCCGTGCGAAACTCGCCAATACGTGGCTTGTGCGCGGGTTGCTCGCGCTGGTAGGTTTCAAGCATCGGGGCGACCACCCCTTCCCAGACATCGCGGGTATAGGCTGTCGAAATCGTGCTCTGGTCATCGGGCGTATTGCCGACTACACGCCCTTCCGGCAACCAAAATTGCTCCAGCGGCAAGCCTCTGGGGTTGCGTGCATCCGCCCATTCGCGTAGATGAGCCGCGTTGGGCGTGTAGCCGGTCAGCAGGCGATCAAGCAAACCTTGCAGGCGATCGCGCTCGGCATCCAGCACGCTTTTTTTTTGCCAGCGCAGATAGCCCAAATACGTGGCAAATAAAGCAGCCGCATTGTCGCGGTCACGGGACGTATCGTGATCGGGGCTGACAAACGGCGAAAACAAGCGTGAATTTGCATCAAAGCTGACATTGTTCGGCAATTCGCGCTCACGGCAGGCATCGCGATCCTTGCGGCATTGGTCTAGCAACCGTATGCGTTGGGTCAAGGCCAATAGATGATCGATACCCGCCCGACGTTGGTTGATATCGGTCGTCAACATCTGGTCGTAGGGGGCCAGAATCAGATTGGCGAAGTCTTCTGTGACACGGGTTTTCAGTTGTTCGATGTCGCGATCGGCACGGCGAATACCGAAGCCAAACAAGGTGCCACGCGCAGCGGTTTCCACACGGGTGATGGTGCGGCCACAACTGGCCACCGAGTCGATGCGGCGCACGCCAACCCGCTCGGTCATTTCGGCACACGCACTGCGCGTTTGCGCCAACAACGCGCTGTCATCCTTGCGCGCATTGGAAAGCCCGTAGGCCAATGCCGCCGACAGGCCCAGCATGGCCAAAACACCCAAGCCCGCCACGCCCATCCGGCCTGCACTGCCGCGCAAGCTGGGTGAGGCAAGTGGCTGGTCAGCAGGCAGAAAACGGGTGAACAGATCGGCCAAAAATGCCCCGCCACGATGCGCTGAGGTTTGCCCACCGACAAAGTACAAGCCGCGCCAACGCGGGGTGCGCTGGAACGGGTTGTCTTCCAGTAGCAGGTTGACGAACAATTCCAGCCCCTGCGATGCCTTGCGCAGGGATTCCACCAGCTCGAACAAGCCGTGGCGATTAACCGCATTGGATTGGGCGCGCATCGCCGTCATCCTGAGCGCATGCAGGCGGTCTTCGATCGGTTGCACAATGGCATGCAACTGCCCGCTGGTGGCTGCACTCACCGCCTGATCATCCGCCAAGCGATGACCCAATGCCTGAGCAAATGCTTGCTCGGGCAGGCTGGCCCGCAGTTGGGCATAGCCCGGCAATTTTTCCATCCCCGTCACCATGAAGTACACCGGCATGCGTACTCGCAGGTGCTCCATCGCCTCATCCACCAAGCGACGCAGGCGCGAGGCGGTTTCTTTCAACTGCTCGGCCGGGCCCAGCAACGATTGCACGGATACCGCCACGACAAGACCACTGAGCGGCAGTTTTTCGCGGCTGGCCGCCAGCTTCATGAGTGCTTGATACCAGAGGCCACGGTCAAGCCGGGCATTCGCATCGCAGACCACGCGCGGATGCATCTCGATCGCGATCATCGACTTGAAAAACCACCAGCGCCAGAGATCATCCGCCGCCATCGGCTCGCTATCGGGCGCAGGAAATGGCGACACATCGGCGGCACCACGCAGCACGCCATCCACGTTCGCCGCATCATCGCCCACCACAAGAATCCACGGGATGCGATACAAGGGATCGCGCCCTTTGTCGATGTCGGGCGAGCGCGCGATGGTGCGCTTGGCCTCATCAATCGCCGCCCCCATGCGCTGCAAGGGCTCGCGTTCGTCATCGGCATTGCCGGGGCCAAGATCGCCGATTCGCTTCTTGGTACGCCCTTTGAGCGCCATCTGTTTTTGCCCTGCGGCAAACCACCAGATCACGGTCAACGCAACCAAGCTCAGAACCAACAGCTGCCAGAATCGGGCGGGTACCTGCGGAAGCAAGGCGAGGGCAAGAAAAATCAATACCGCAACGGCAAGCAATAACAGCATCGAGAGTAGGATGCGCTTGAGCCAAGGTTTTTTCGCCCCTTCGGCAACCGGCCTGTACAGCGAGCCGATGCGGGAAAATATCGAGCTGATGCCTGAAAAAAAACGTTCAATCGTGCTCAGCGGATTCATCGTGCCGGCTCCGTCTGCATGAACAGATAAGTGGCGGCAAGCTTGGCATTGCTACGATTGGCATCCAGCATTTGCCGCAGTTTGGGCAGGTATTCTTCAGCCGTCTCGATCTCGGTGAGCGGCTCCGGGTACAACGGTGTCGGCGAGGCAATCACCGTAATCAGCTCTTGGCCAAAGGGCGGCCCCACCACCCAACCCTCCGGCGTATCGCCCACCACAACCTGCTCGCCACGGGTTATCAGGCGGCCACTATCGTGCTCGCGCGCGTTTGGCCAGATATGCGCCACACCACCATCGACCGAGTAGTAATCGACGTACACATAGCCGTCGTAGTTGGCTTGCTGCAGGTTGACGATGACTTTTTCGCCATCGATGAAGCGATCAGAATGGCCACTGGTCGGCATCACTTTCAGGCCATAACCGGCATCCGTGTTGCGCGCGGTGTAGGCCGCCAGGATTTGCACCACTTCGCAATGTGGCCAGATGCGCAGTTGCAGATCGTAGGTGGGCTCGCGCACGCCCTCCACCGCCGACACTTTCTGTTTGACCGCGGCCACGTCATCCGGGCGGGACACATACCCACGCACCTTGGTGATCCCTTTGTCATCCACCTCGGCCAGCAACTCCGAACAGGGGAATGCCCCAAGCTGCTGATCAACCAACGTCTGAATCGAACCCGCGCTGGGCTTGGGGGCGGCGATCAACAGCCATGCCAGATAAGCCAATGGCGCCAGCACCGCCACCACCGCACCGATGCGCAACACGGTGCGATCCCATTGGCGCGGGAAGCGCGGGCCGGCTGGGTCTTCGATGGAATACGGCTGCGGCGTGATCCGCTCCTCGCGCAAGGTATGCGTGGGGGCGGGCGCGATCGGCAGCTGCCTGCCGTGCAATTCCTTGAGCTTGCCAAGCTCACCAGTATCGGCGTTTTCGTAGTAGTACTGGCCCAAGAAGCCGGCCAAGAGTGCGTGGTAATAGACCTCGCGTACTTCGTCCTGCTCCTGCTTCAATGCCGAAAGGTGGGCGAAGAATTCATTGCCGGCATTGTTGGTCGTGAACAGGCTGACCTGCAGAGGCACGCTGCCGGTCAGCCACGCGGGGTTGCGCGCCATGATTTCATCGATCCAGGCCACGATCGCGAAGATGGAATCATCCACCTGCTCCGGGCGTTTCCCATCTGCCAAGGCAGCCGCGCGGGCACGGGCAATCAACTCGCTGGCACGGGTTGTCACCGTGGCACCTGGCTCGCTGGCGCGTTGGCCCTCAACCTGCGCATCAAGTGACAGGCCGAACGAAAACAAGGGCAAAAAATGATGCAGCAGGCGCGCCATGGCTTACTCCTCCGCCCCGACCGGGAACAGCTTGATCACGGTCGAGTCCTCGGGCAGATCGGAGTACACGGCGATATTGCGAGCGTTCTTGATCATCTGCCAGAACGGGTGCAGCGTATCGACGAGGAAATAGGTGGTGTTGGGGCTCTTCTGCGGCAGTTCTTCCGGCGGTACTGGCAGCAGATCGATCTTGAGGCCAAACAGCGCCGCCGAGAGCAGTCTGGGCATTTCATCCATCGATGCAATCTTGCCGGTGCGTGAAAGCCGGGCGAACAAATCTTGGCCCTTTTCTTCCGACTCGAACGCCAGATAAAAACGGGTCTTGTCATTTTCAAACAGGTTGGCCGGCAAATCGGCCCGATAGAAACGGCCATCGAAGGTCAAGGTGATGCCGACCTCTGCCCCCACGGTCAACGCCTTGATCAAGGCCTCGGCACGATCGAAGCCGATACGGAAACAACGCCTCAGGTCTTCGTGATCGTAATCGGGCAGCTTGCTCTCCTGCGGGTTGCCGCCCAAGCCGCCGAAATAATCCACATCCTCGGAGAACACCGAGAACTCCGCCACCAGCCGGCGCAAATCCTGATACACCTGATAGGCATTACCATGCCCCAAGCGGGCATGCTCCTGAAACAACGGGATGTAGCGGGCAAACGTCTGCATCATCACGACCCGCATCACTTCTTGGGCACTGGTAGATGCCGCCCGGATACCGCGTTGGCGTTTCACCGAGGCGAAATCTTGGCCGCGCGACACCAGCAAATCACGCAGCGCGCGCGTCCAACGAGCTAGATTGTGGCTGGCATTGATCGCCCCGACTGGCGGGATGTAATCACGAGACAGTTTGAACTTGCCCGGCCCTGCCGGCAGCACCTCGGCAAAGCGATAGCTATCCGAGGAGCGGATGATGGCATCGGCGTTTTCATCAACCGCGGCCACAACCTGCGGTTGATACAGCAGAAAATCGAGCTCGGCCTCAGGCGCACCCGGATCAAACGGGTCGCGGCAGGATGCACTATGCAAGGCGTGCCGTGGCAGCACACGCTCGCCATCGCGCGCCGAGAGTGATGGCAGCGCCCGATCGCGGCTAAGCACCAGCCATAGCGCAATGGGGTCGTTATTGGCTGGCCGCAATTCAGCCAGGCTGCGCGGGGCGACAGTGGCATTGCCGGCTACGCGATCATTCGAGCCACCGGTGATGCGTTCACCATCCCGCGTCACCAGTTCAAACGATTCGATATCGACCACGCCGCTATCGAGCGCGTTCTCGCGAATCACCAGCGACTCAAAGCCCCAAGGGAAGCTGCGCAGCTGGCGGTGCATGGATAACCGGCTCCACTGGTTCCATGCATCCTGTGCCTGCAGATGCTGCGGGCTCAGGAAGGCGCCCTGCCCCCAATACACCTGTCGTTCCAGACCCATCTGTCATTCTCCGGGTTGACCGATTGTCGGCATTGGCGGCAATCGGGGTGAAAAAGATTCGGCCTCTACCCGCCAGCCGGCACGACGCAATGCGGCCACCAAACCATCGGGGCCGGCGATATGCATCGCACCGACGGCGATGAAACTGGGGCCTTGCTGCAACAAGCCCTCGATGATCGGCAACCAGCGCTGGTTGCGTGCCTCAAGCAAGCACAGGCGTGCACGATGCTCGATCGGTTTGGCGTACTCATCCAGCCCATCCAAACGATCGAGATCCTCCATCCAGGCCATCAGGTTCTGGCTGCGATAAAAACGCATCGCGCGGTCTGACTCCAAGGTCAGAACCCACGGCTTTGCCAAGCGTTGACGCAAGACTTCTGCCTGTTCGTTGGCGGGAACACAATCGAGTGCTTGCAGCTGCTCGGCCATGGTTTCCAGATGGACGATGGGCAGCCCATGCTCGGCGGCGATCCGCTGCAGCCGGCTATCCATGCTGTCGTTGTGGCCGCTTTCACCCCGCGCCTCAAGCAAGGCCAAGACGGCCCACGGTTTGCTGCGCTCCAAATCTTGCACGCGCTGCGAGGGCAGCAAAGCTCTCGCCATATCAAAACTGTCGCGGCCAATCATCCGTGAAAGCGGCGAATCCACTGCCATCCAACGGTAGTCGGCATATTCCGCCAACCAAGGCGCATCACCATCGATTTCGTTGACGAAGGTCTTGCTCGATGAAATGCGCTCGGCAAGATCGGCGTAGTTGATGCCCTGCTCTGCTTCGCTGCCAAAATGGATGGTGGCAAATAGATAGCTGGGCGGTTGCGGCGGTTCATCGTCAATACCAAACACCAGCCTCATCGGATCGATGGCCTCTAGCGATGCAACCGGCGACGGGTCACGCACGATGGCCGCATCGATATCGGCTTCGGTGTGGACGGGCTCGGTACTTGCCGCATCGCGTTGATCGGTGTCTGCACTGGCCGCCACGGCATCGGCCGCAGGTTTGGCGGCACGGGTGATCCGAAACAGCACGCCGATATCAGGCGCAGGCATGGCCTCAGCCATCGGCTCAGATGGCATGATGGCATCGGCCGCGATCGACACGGGGGCTGTCTGCGGGCTTGGCTCCAACGCCGGCGCGGGTGACTCGGGCAGCGCCTGCTGGCCCGCCGTTTCCGGCGGCGTCAATGCCACCCATGGAAACACCGCCGCCATCACCATCCCGGCCAACCTGTGCATCCCTCTGACTTGTGCGGCTCGCCTCAACATGCCGTTCCACTGTCTCCGCGCAGGTCGCCCCTGCCGATGCACCATCTTTGTTTAGCGGGCTGGCCAGGGCCATATGTCGTTGGAGTTATGCCTTATTACCGGTGCCAGATCTTGCGAAGCGAGGCTGACGACGCCTATGGTGGATACCTGACGGATGTTTCCGCACATCGCAGGATTCAAGAGCATCAAGATGAAAGTGCTGATCGCAGACGATCACCGCCTGATCATCGAAGGGGTGAAAGCCAAACTGGAAGAACTCGATGCCACACTGGAAGCGGTGGGCGTCATGAGCGTGGACGAAATGCAGGGGGCGATCAGTGCCCACGCGGATGATTTCGATCTTGCCTTGGTCGATCTCGGCATGCCCGGCGCAACTGGCTTTCAACACATCATCTGGCTGCGCCAGCAAGCCCCCGCCCTGCCCTTGATCGTGCTTTCCGGCATGGAGGACAGCTCGCTGATCCGTGAACTGTTAGAACTAGGCGTGATGGGTTTCATCCCCAAGGCTTACTCGGCCGATGTAATGCTCTCGGCGATCCGCTTGGTGCTGGCAGGCGGTGTCTATGTCCCGCCGATGATGCTGGCGCAAATCGAGGCACAAGGGTGGCAGCCGGAAATCCCGGCCGCGCATACCGACGTATTGTCGCCGCCACCGATTGATGCCTTGCGTGAACTGCTGACAGCCCGCCAGATGGATGTGGTTCGCCTGCTTTCTCTTGGCAAGCCGAACAAATTGATTGCGCGCGAACTGGGCATCAGCGA
>JAUNTK010000070.1 GCA_030538735.1 Pseudomonadota bacterium | reverse complement strand
CGCCATGAAGCTGTGGTCGATCCTTGGCAATTCGCAAAAACTTGATGGCGGCGCGATGTTTGGCAATGCGCCGCGTGCGCTGTGGCAGAAATGGGCGGCGGTGGATGAATTGAACCGTATCCCGTTGGCCTGCCGTGCGTTGCTGGCGACGCCCTTGAACGGCAAGACGGTGTTGTTCGAGACCGGCATCGGCAGTTTCTTCGAGCCCAAATTACGTGAGCGTTATGGCGTGCAGGAAGACCGTCATGTGTTGCTGGATTCGTTGGCCGAGGCGGGCTTTGGCCATGAAGATATTGATGTGGTGGTGCTCTCGCATCTGCATTTCGATCATGCCGGCGGCCTGTTGGCACCATGGGTCGAGGGCGAGCCGGCGCGGTTGTTGTTCCCCAATGCGCGGTTCGTGGTCAGCCTTGGTTGTTGGCAGCGCGCGCTTGACCCGCATCCGCGTGATCGCGCCAGTTTTATCGCCGAGTTGCCCGGTTTGCTGGAGGCCAGTGGGCGGCTGGAAATCGTCGATGGTGCGCATAGCGAGGCTTTGGGTGGAGCAGTGCGTTTCCACTACAGCGATGGCCATACGCCGGGCTTGATGCTGGCCGAGATTGTTGGCCCCGAGCGCATCGGCGGTGAGCCACATGGCGGTGTGTTGTTTTGCGCCGACTTGATCCCGGGCCGGCCGTGGGTGCATGTGCCGATCACCATGGGCTATGACCGCCACCCGGAATTGTTGATCGACGAAAAGCGCGAATTGCTGGGCGAGATGTACGCGCGCAACGTGCATCTGTATTTCACCCACGACCCGGATTGCGCGCTGGCGCAAATCACCCGCGATGACGCGGGCCGCTTCGGTACCACGCATGAAGTGGCGGAATTGAAGGCACGCACGCTGGCGGCATAAGCGGCCGCGGCGGCGGCCACCCATCGCACCACGTTGGAGCCTGCATGTTCGATCTGCCTCAACTCACCCCCGAGCAGGTTGCGCTGATCCTGCCCTTCATCCTGATCGGCTTTGCCGCGCAGTTGATCGATGGCGCGCTTGGTATGGCGTTTGGCGTCATCACCAATACCCTGCTGGTCAGCGTGTTGGGCCTGCCACCGGCGCGGGCATCGGCCAGCGTGCATTTGGTGGAGACCTTCACCACCGCCGCTTCTGGGGTCAGCCATATCCTGCATGGCAATGTTGATTGGAAACTATTTGCGCGGCTGGCACCGGCCGGGGTGATTGGCGGTGCGGCCGGCGCCTATCTCTTGGCCAGTATCGATGGCGCGGCGGCGCGGCCGTTTGTGATGGGCTATCTGGTGTTGATCGGCCTGTACCTGCTGTTGCGTGCGTGGCGCATGGGCAGCACATGGCATGTGCCGCCACAACCGAAACTGGTCGCGCCACTGGGTTTGTTTGGCGGTTTTTTGGATGCTGCGGGCGGTGGCGGCTGGGGCCCGCTGGTGACCTCCAACCTGCTGGCGCAGGGCAGCGAGCCGCGCAAGACCATCGGCACGGTCAATGCCAGCGAATTTTTGGTCACGCTCACCGTGTCGATCACCTTTATTGCCGCGATTGGTCTGGCCGCGTTTTCGGTGGCGGTGGTGGGTTTGATTATCGGCGGCCTGCTGGCCGCCCCCTTGGGCGCGATGCTGGCCAAGCGCATCGCGCCCCGGCCACTGCTGTTCGCCGTCGCGCTGGTGTTGATCGCGACCAGCAGTTTTGGCCTGTATCGGGCGCTGGTTTAAGGGGATTTTGGCGCGAGTGTGGGGCATGTGCCGATCACCATCAACGCAAGCCCGAATGCGCTGGCCGCCTGATGTGACTTCCGGCACGGCAGCTTGGTGACCATCGGCAGCTGGCACCATCGGTGGCCCTGCGCAGACTAGCCCTCGTCATTCATAACGGGGTTGAAGCATGAACTTGCGCATTGTTTGTAACGGGTTGCTGGCCGCCATGTTGTTGCTTGCGGCGTTTGGGCAGCCGGCATCGGCAGCGCCCACCGCCAGCGTGCCACTGCAGGTATCGCCGACGCGGGCCACCCGCATGGCAGTCTGGGTGCCTGCCAAGGTGCGCGGGGTGGTGCTGTTCTCGTCAGGTCATGGCGCGTGGCCGGAGCGCTATGACGGCGTGCTGTCTGCCTGGCGTGATGCCGGGTTTGTGGTGGTGGCGCCCGTGCATGTGGATTCGATGAAATATCCGGGCCGGGAAAAGTTCTCGATGCAGCAGGGCTTTGACGAGCGCCTGGCCGACATGAAGGCGGCGAGTGCATATGTATCGGCGCATTGGCCGGGAAGGCCGGTGGCCGCTGCCGGGCATAGTTACGGTACGTTGATCTCGTTGGTGCTTGGCGGCGCGATGGCCGATGCCGCGCCGATGCGGGATGCAACCGTCAGCGCGGTGCTGGGTTATTCATCGCCGGGGAAAATCCCCGGGTTGGTCACGCCGCAGACCTATGCATCGGTGGAGGTGCCGGTCTTGATCGTTACCGGTGATGAAGACCGGGTGCCGGGTTTTGTCAGCGAGCCGTGCGACCATCTGTACCCGGTTGAAACCGCACCAGCCGGCAACAAGACCGCCTTGGTATTGGCCGGTGGCGGGCATGATTTGATCGGCGGTGAGCCGGAGGCGCTGTATCAGCGCGCCCGCGATGTCGGCACCGCGTTTTTGCAAGGTGAGTTGCTGGGTGATGCAGCCGCCATGCGCCGGCTATCGGCCAAGGATTCCGCGAGCGAGCACTGGCTGCGTCGTTGATTGCGTTCACGCTTCAGGCGCGGCTTGCATCGAACGTGCGTGCAAACCTCAGGCGCGGGTACCAAAGATCCGATCACCGGCATCGCCCAGGCCCGGGATGATGTAGCCGTGTGTATCCAGCCGCTCATCGATCGCGGCGGTATAGACCTCGACATCGGGATGGGCGGCTGCCAGTGCGTTCAAGCCTTCCGGTGCGCAGACCAGAAAGATGCCCTTGATGCGACGCACGCCGGCGCGCTTGAGCATCTCGACGGCCGCGATCAGGGTGCCGCCGGTAGCCAGCATCGGGTCGAGGATCAGCACGTCGCGCTCGTCCATGCGGCCGGCCAGGCGTTCAAAGTAGGGCAGCGCTTCAAGCGTTTCCTCGTCACGCTGCAGGCCAAGCACGCTGACCTTGGCGCTGGGCAGCAGCGCCAGCACGCCGGGCAACATGCCAAGCCCGGCGCGCAGGATCGGCACCAGACTGATTTTGGCCCCGGCGATGCGTTGCACCTCGACATCCCCCGCCCAGCCTTGCTGGTGGGCCGTTTCGGTCTGCAGATCGCGGGTGGCCTCGTAGGCGAGCAGGGTGCCGAGCTCGCCGGTCAATTCGCGGAATTCGCGGGTGGATAGCGCCGCATCGCGCATCAGGCCGATCTTGTGCTGAACCAGCGGGTGACGGATTTCGACGATTTTCATGGCGGGCTTCCGGCGGGTATCGGTAAAGTGTGCCGCAAACGACCAAGGCCGGGGGATGCCCGGCCTTGGTCGTTACCGCTTGGTTGGATCAGTACTCGAACTTCACGCCCAGCAACCACGAGCGGCCAAAGCCTTCCAGCTCCAGCACGCGGCTGCGCTCGCCTTGGAAGCGGACTTGGCGGGCATCAGTGATGTTGTTGACTTCGCCGAACACGCGGAAGTTCTTGTTGATCGCATAGCTGGTGCTGAAATCCAAGCTGGAGCGGTCATTCCAGTACACATTCAACTCGGGGTCGGCGATGTTGAACTCCTGGATGAACTTGCTGCGATGGTTCCACGCCAGACGGGCATTGAAACCGTATTTTTCATAGGAAAGCGCGACGTTGTAGTTGTGGCGCGAGGTGCCCGGCAGCTCGGTCTTGCCGCCGCTAAACGGCAGTTCCGCGCTGGATTTGGCCCAGGTGTAGTTGGTGTACATGCCAAGGCCATCGAACGGCGCGGGTAGCATATCGAAGGTTTGCTGCCACGCCAGTTCCAGGCCGTGGACGCGGCCATTGCCGCCGTTTTCCGGGCGGGTGACGCGCACATTGCTGCCATCGGCCAGACGCTCGATGCTGTTGGCGACAAACAGCGGGTCATTGATGCGCTTGTAGAACAGGCCGGCCGAGAGCAGGCCCAGCGGGCGCAGATAGTGCTCAAACGATAGATCGAGATTGTGCGCGTAAGCGGCCTTGATCGAGGGATTGCCCTCGGAGATCGGCGAGGTTTCCAACTCGCCTTGGGTGTGGTAAGGCGCGGTATGGCGGAAATCCGGGCGGTTCAAGCCGGTCGAATACGAGGCGCGCAGGATGCTGTCTTCGGCCAATTCATAACGCAGGTGCAGGCTGGGCAGCAGCTTGCCGTAGCTATTGCTGGCGGTCTGCGGCGTGGCCACATTGGTATCGGTATTGAAGCGGGTGGCATGGCCTTCAATCTTGGTGCGCTCATAACGCAGGCCGGTGATCAAGCTCAGCGCATCCCAACGCGCATCCATGCGGAAATAGGCAGCGTGGATATCTTCGGATGCGCGGTAATCGCCAGTGATCGAATCGGCGATGAGACGCTGATGGTTCGGGCTGTTGATCAACTGGCCTGCGTACTTATCGAAGATGTTGCGGCAGAAGCGGTTGCCGGCATAGAAGTAATCAAAGTTATCCGACATGCTGTCGCAGAGCATGTCCGACATGGTGATGCCCAGCGCGTTGAAATCGGCAGCGCTGCTGTTGCGGTAGCGTTCGTCGTTAAAGGATTTATCGCGCAGGCGGGTGCGCACGCCAAACTTGATGTCGCCATCGGAGCCAAACCAGCCGTGGGCGCGGGTCAGGTCGAAGCGCAGGCCGGTTTCTTTTTCGTCGCCGTATTCGTAGCGGTCATTCAAACGGCGGAAGCCAAACCAGCTTTCCGGCAGCACCACGCCGGTGGCCGGTGCATCGGCGCGGCCTTGGATCGCCCACACCGGGAAATCGTGGTTGCTGTAGTCGTAGCTCATGTTCGGGCGAACAGTGGAGCGGAAGATGTACTGCATGCGCGGGCTGGCGGTTTTTTCCGCCGAGCTGCGTGCCGCCTGCCATTCGGCTTTCCAATCGCCCAACCAATGCTCGCCGCCAAGGTTGAAGGTCTTGATCGATTTATCGTAGGTGCGCTCGCGCAATTCCTTGTCGAAGGTGGCGCGCACGGTGCCGGTGGTCTGGTTGGCATCGGCGCTATGGCGGTCCATCGCGATGACCAGGTTGTCGCGGTATTCCTGGTCCTGAAACTTGGAGCTGGAGGCGATGAAATACACCAGGTTGTCTTGGTTGATGCGGAAGTCGAAGCGGCCGGTGACGCCGTTGCGGGTACGGGTGCCTTGGTAATCCTTGATCTGCACTTCTTCCGGCAGGATGTCGCCATCGTCATCGCGGAAGTACAGGGTTTCCACGTTATCGGTGAAGCGGCCCTGCTTGCTGTGCGATGCCGACACCAACAGACCGATATTGCCATCGGCACCAAAGCGGTTGCCGATGGTGGCCGATGCGCGCTGGTTTTTGCCGCTGCCAAGCTGGAACTTGCCACCGCCCAGCGAAGCGCGCAAGGTCATGCCATCGCGATCCAGTGCGCTTTGCGTTTTGATGTTGATGTTGCCGGCGATGGCATCGCCATCCATGTCCGGGGTCAGCGCCTTGGTCACTTCCAGCGCGGCGATCACATCGGACGGGATGGTATCGAGCTCGACGCCACGGCTGGCTTGGTCGGGGTTGGCCAACTGCACGCCATCCATGGTCACGGTGGTGAATTCCTTGGGTGCGCCGCGCACGGTGACGTAGCGGCCTTCGCCCTGATCGCGCTCGATCGACACGCCGGGGATGCGCTGGGTGGATTCGGCGATGTTGTTATCGGGGAACTGGCCCAGCAAATCGGCCGAGACCACATTGACCAAATTGCCCGCAGCGCGTTGCTGGTTGAGCGCCATTGCCTGCGCATCGCGCTGGCCGCGCACGATCACCTGATCAAGATTCTCGGCACCGGCCACTGTGCTGTGCAGGGTGATGTCAACGCGCGTGGCATCGTTATCGCTGATCACCACTTCGCTGCTATAGCGCTGATAGCCGAGATAATCGACAGTGATCGTGTAGCTGCCGGGTGCGAGGCCGAAAATGCGGAAGCTGCCATTGCCATCGCTGCGTGCCTGACGGCCATCGACGCTGACCACCGCACCATCCAGCGACACGCCACGGGCGGCCTCTTTGATGCGGCCAACCAAGGTGCCGGCGCTGGCGGCCATCATCGATGCGCTATCGGCGCCGGTATCGGCACGCACAGCGGTGGGCAGGGAGAGGGCAGCCGCGATGGCGACGGCGATGGTGGTGTGGTGCAGCTTCATGAAAACTCCGTTGGTAGATGCACGGGCACGGTTGGGCGTGTGCCAATGCGGAAGCGAGACCCGGAGCCAGCGTTGGACACCCCTGTCGTGGCATCCGGATCGAAGATAACGGAGCAGTTTGGGTGGTGTCGATGACGCTTTTGCGCATGTTTTGTTGCAGTTTTGTTTTATCGTCGTTTGCAATCTGCTTGTAAAAAATGCGGCCTATCGTGGCCGGTTTGATTTCCTTTGAGGGGCGCTGTATGTCGATCAATAACCCTGCCGTGGCATCTTGGCGGCCAACATCACCGCTGTTGCGCGGCCTTGCCGCGCTCGCGCTTGGGCTGGCCTTGGCCGGTGGTGCTGCGGCGCAGTTGCCGGGTGAGAACGAACCGAATCTGGCGGTGCCGGCCAACAGCCAGCGCTATGTCGCCAGCGAAATGCCCGACCGCATCATCGCCACCCCGGCGCAGGATGCCGCGACGGGCTTTGCGGTCAATTGGCGCACCAATGCCAAGGTGCAGGCACCGCGCCTGGAGATCGTCGTGGCGGTGGATTCGCCCGATACCGGCAACCCGCGCGTCTTGACGGCCACCACGCGCGCGTTGCAATCCGGCAATGGCATCGCTCACACCCATCGCGTCGATATCGATGGGCTAACGCCCGACACGCTGTATATGTTCCGCGTTGAAGGGGAAGGCACGTGGAGCGGTTGGCGCCAGTTGCGCACGCTGGCCCGCGCCGACAAACCGCTGACCCTGCTGTATTTCGGCGATACCCAGAACAAAAACCTGAGCCACGTTAGCCGCCTAACCCGCGAGGCGATGCGTCACGCCGGCGGGGCCAGCATCGCCCTGTATGCCGGTGATCTGGTCAGCGAGGGGACGGATGACAACGAATGGGGCGAGTGGTTTGAAGCCGCGGGTGATCTGCCGGATGTGATGCTGGTCGCCCCGGCGATCGGCAATCACGAATACTGGGAAGAATTTGAAGACACCCCGCAGGAGCGTCGCGTGCTGGGTGATCACTGGCGGGCCAGCTTTGCCTTGCCGCGCAATGGTGCTGGCGGCCAACATAGCGCGCACACCACCTATTGGTTTGATGCGCAGGGCGTGCGCTTTGTGGTGCTGGATGGCACCTCCGCGCTGGATTTGGGCAGCGCCGACGAACAAGCGCGTTGGTTGGACCGCGTGTTATCGGCCAACCCGCAGCGTTGGTCGGTGGTGCTGATCCACCAGCCGATGTTCTCGCCGCGCGGCCGCGGTGCCAGCGATAAATTGCGCGCCGCGTTGATGCCGGTGATCGATAAGCACATGGTCGATCTGGTGCTGCAAGGCCATGACCACACCTATGGCCGCCGCAGCGGTGAGCGCAGCGGCCAGACCTTGCCGCAATACGTCGTTAGCGTGGCCGGGCCCAAGCAGTACCGCTTGTCGGCCGAGGCCAAGCGCACGATGGCCCCGACTGCCGAAGACACCCAGTTGTTTCAGGTGATCCGCGTCGAACAAGACCGCCTGCGTTATCAGGCCTATACCGCGACCGGCCGCCTGTATGACGACTTCGAGATCGAGCGTGACAAGCGCGGTGGCCGGCGCGTCATCGAACACCGCCGTGGCCGCATCGCCGAGCGTGACTGCAGCCATCGCGATGCCACTCTTGGCGGGCGCAAAGACCGCTGCTGGGAATGACCCAACTCACAATCGGGAAACCAACATGATTCGCACACTCGCTCTTGCCTGCGGCCTTGCCATCGCGCCACTCGCCATCGCCGCACCGCCACACTGGGTGCATCCCTTCCACGCCGCGCAACCGAAAAACGCGCCCGAAGAAGTACGGGTGACGATCGAAATCCCGGCCGGCAGTTTCACCAAGTACGAGATCGGTGAGGACGACGGCCTGTTGCACGTTGACCGCTTCATCTCGATGCCGATGGCGTACCCGGCCAATTACGGCTCGATGCCGCGCACCTTGGCCGGCGATGGCGACCCACTGGACGCACTGGTGCTGACCCGCGCACCGCTGCATCCGGGCGCTATCATCCAGTTCCGCCCGGTTGCCGTGTTGCGCATGGTGGATGGTGGCGAGGCCGATGAAAAAATCATCGGCGTGCCGGTGGATAAAGTCGATGCCAGCTACAGTCATGTGCGCGATATCCGGGACCTGCCGAAGATGGAGATCGACCGTATCGAAGCGTTCTTTCGCGTCTACAAGCAGTTACCCGAAGGCAGCAAGCAAGTGCAATTGAACGGCTGGGGCGATGTGGCGGAAGCCAAGCGGCTGATCGCTGAATCGCTGCGGCGTTATCAGGCGGGTAAATGACGGATTGCGATCATGCCGGCGGCGGTTGCGCGCCGTGCTTGGTCAGGTGAAACGAAGCAGGTAGCGCCGGCAGCTGCGAGGCGTGGCGCTACCAATCAAACTGGATGATGGTCGATACAAAGTTGGTGTTCTTGCCACCGGCCTCGCGGATGGCCGAGCCCACTTCAAAATGGGCAAGATGCAGCCGTGCCTCCCAGTGCGGGGCCAGTTTCCAACTGCCTTCAAGCTTGATTTGCTGGCCGATCCATTTGGAGCCACCCGCCGTGCCGGGCAGCGGCGTAAGTGGTGTTGGCGTGGTGTAGACCGCATCTGCCCGACGATGCTTCCAGGCAAAATCCCAGCCCAGTGTCCACTGCATCCGCTCGTTTGGCATGACGGTGATTGCCGGCTGGATATCGACAAGATTGGCCGGTGCCAGCAATGAGGCCTGACTGTAGTAGGACGATTTCGGAAACAGTGAATTGAAGGT
The DNA here is from genome assembly GCA_030538735.1 of Pseudomonadota bacterium. Taxonomy (GTDB): domain Bacteria; phylum Pseudomonadota; class Gammaproteobacteria; order Xanthomonadales; family Xanthomonadaceae; genus Solilutibacter. The sequence continues at coordinate 6,000 of JAUNTK010000070.1, read as the reverse complement.
TTGCAGCCGCCGATCATTCGGGGTTTTGTCGCCACTGGCAATGTTTGCCCGCAGTGACAGCCTTGGCTTCCATGCCGCATCCTGAAAGGTGTAGCCGCTATCGGTGGCAATCATCCATGCCTGAATATCGCCATCGGCAAAACGCCCGTTCTGCCAGATGACCTCGCTGTTCCAGTCAAAACCTGCGGCGTTGCCGTGCAAGCGGGTGCCGAATGACTGGCGATATTCGCGCCCAGCGCCCTCGGCGAAACGTGCCGACTCGCGTTGATAACCCAGCCAGTACACGTCCAGCTTGATCGGGGCTGTCGCCGCGGGCACCAAGCTGGCATAGACGCCCCATAGCCCGATGTTTTTATCCGTCCGGTCATCGAAGCTGCCGCTGCGGCTTTGCACCGGCCGCACCGCGATCACATCGACACGCCCGTTTGCCGGCAACAATTTAGCCGCGCGGATACCATCGAATGCCAGCCGGATGTTCTGCCCATCACGCAGGTCGATCAGGCGGTTGCTGCCAAATGCCATTTCCTGGCGTCCCAACCGCAGCACGTAATCCGGGTTTGACCAGCCCAGATACGCTTGATGCAAATCCGGGCCACTGCGGCCGCTGCTGCCGGGGCCGCCTTTGCGCCCGACCGTATCGTAAGCGCCGATATCGGTGAATGCCTGCCAATGCTCTGCCCAGCGCAGATCGGCAGAAAATTGCGCGCGGTAAAGCGTGTAACTGTCATTCTCCCCGCCAATACCAAAACGGGTCGGCGAATAGCTCATGGTTCTGATCCGCGCAGTCGCGCCGAAGGTCAGGCTGCCATTCTCGAAGCTGTACTGCTTGCCGGCGGCGATGGCCTCTGCGCCCGGCAGACATAGCGCGGTGATCGTGACAAACGCGATCAATATCGATGATCGACTCACGGTGTTGATAAGTCCAGACGATCTTGAAGCGGGGTGGATTTTCATCGGCAGTGGCTTCGCAAGCAGGCGGCATACAGGGCGTGACAGGCGCAGCAGTGAACAGGCATGCGCCAAGGGTTGTAGGCGCAAATGATCCAGTTGACACTCAAATGAGCTTTGCTTCTGCGCGGGGTGCGTCCCTCAGCCGCGGATCATGATCGTCCTGTGCTGGCGGTGTGCGTCCCGTGAAGCCGCCACGCGATGCCATCCCGAGGCCGGCGGGCAGCGGATTTCAAGGATGTCCCATCAAAATGGCAAGCCCGGATCGTGGCCCGGGCTTGCCAGCCAGCCGACGCCGGAACTCCGGCGTGTGCCATCGGCAATGTGGCTTGGATCAGGCGGCCTTGTCCTGCCGTGGCCCTTCCAGCAGCGCGCGCTTGATCATCGAAATCAGTAGATCAAGCTCTGCTTCGTCAAAGCCGAAATGCGGGGTGAAGCGCAGTGAGTTTTCGCCGCCGTGGATCACGCCGATGCCGTGTTCGCGCATCCATTCTTCGGTGCTGCCGGCGCCATAGCCTTTGAAGCCGGGGGCCAGTTCGCAGGAGAACAGCAGGCCGGTGCCTTGCACTTTGGTTATCAGGCCGCCGAGTTCATCCTTCAATGCGTCCAGTTTGCGCACCGCTTCGGCACCACGCTCGCGGATATTGGCGCGCAGGGCGGGGGTGAGCTGGCCCAGCACCGCGCAGGCGACATCCAGCGCGCGCGGGTTGGCGGTCATGGTGTTGCCGTACAGGCCGCGTTTGTAGGTATCGGCGGCGCGCGAGTTTACCGCCAGCACCGAGAGCGGGTACTGACCGGCGTTGAGCGCCTTGGAATAGGTTTCCATATCCGGCGCGGTGATGCCCTCGAAGCCGGGCGAGTCGATGATCGACAAATAGCCGGTGGTGCGCAGGCCGGCCTGGATCGAATCGACCAGCAAGAGTGCGCCGTGATCGGCGGTGAGTTGGCGGGCGGCATCGTAGAAGGCGCGCGGCACGGCGCGGCCGGGGTCGCCTTCGCCCATCACCGGCTCCATGAACATCGCTTCGATAAACCAGCCGTTGGTATCGGCATCGGCAAACACCTTGGTAAGTGCGTCGATATCGTAGGGCGGCACGGTGATTACGCTGGATTCGCCGCGGTAGCTGGCCAAGTGCTGCACGTAGTTCTTGCGGCTGGAATCGGAGTACAGCGCGGGTTTGTCGGTGCGGCCGTGGAAGGCACCTTTCACCACCACGCGCTTGATGGTTTTGCCGGCGTGTCGTGCGCCGTCATCGGTCTGGGTCTTGGCGTTGGCATCGACGATACGCGCCGCCAGCGAGACCGATTCAGAGCCGGAGTTCAAGCACATAAAGTGCGCATACGGGCAGGCGCCGAGGGTCTGACCGATTTCCTTGCGCATGGCGCGGTCGAATTTAAGCTGGGCGATGTTGGGGGTCATGATGTTGGCCATCACCTGCGGCTTGGCCATCGCCGCCAGCACGGCGTCTGGGGTGTGGCCCGCGCCCAACATGCCGTAGCCGCCGGAATCGTGCAGTACCGCGCCTTTCAGGGTGATGATCCACGGGCCGCGTGCGGCCAGCGCGACATAGGGGTTGACGGTATCGGCGGAGTAGAAGTTGACGAAGCCGGCTTGGATTTTTTCGGCCTGTGCGTTTTCGTCCAGGTCAAGCAGTTCGGGGAATTCGGCCTTGATCGCGGTGTACTCGGCGGCAGCGGCGTTGATCGCTTCGCCCAGTTGCGGGTGGCTGGCGGCAAAGCGTTCGATGGTGGCATCGTCGAGGCCGGTGGTGCGGATATGGCCGTGGGCGCGCAGCGGGGCAAGGGTATCGAGCAGGCTCATGCGGGTTCCTGAAATTGGAGGCAATCCTCCATTATCTGGATAATTTCGTCGTTCGGTAGTGCATATTTCGACGAAATATTGGATGATTTCGTCGATTGGACGAAATTTGGCTATTCAGGTTTTTCGGGGTGTGTGGATGTGCGGGCTTGAGTGGTGATGGCTGGGGTGAGTTTCCGGGCTCGATTTGTTCTGCTTCTATACGCCTGTCGCGATACGCCGGTGCTAGGTGCCCCACGGGACACGCCGTGAACCCATCCATGGGGGCTCGGACGCCACATCCCTGTGGCGTACGGTCCCGAGTGGCGCCTAGCACCGACGTACCGAAGGATTTTCGCTGCATTACTACAAGGCAAAGGCTGTTGTATCTGAAGCGAAAGCGCATCGGTATCAAGCAACCAAGGACTGGGATGCCCGCTACCAGCAGGACGTCGAAAACCCAAACATCCACCGAGCATGTTGTGAAACTCAAAGCCGCCGATCAACAACTACTTAGCCTCTTGCGCGAGAACGCCCGTGCCTCCACCGCCGAGATCGCGCGCCGCCTGAAGCTTTCGCGTACCACGGTGCAAAGCCGGATCGACCGGCTGGAGCGCGATGGGGTGATCGCCGGTTATACGGTCAGGGTGAGTGATGCCGCCGAGCGTGGCCATATCCGCGCCCACATCATGATTACGCTGGCCCCGCGGCAGATGCCGGTGGTGGTCGATGCCCTGCGTGCGATGCCCGAGGTGCGCCATCTGCATTCGGTCAGCGGCGCATCGGATTTGATCGCATTGGCGGTGGCCACCGATGTCGAGGCGATGGATGCGTTGACCGATGCCATCGGCCAAATTGATGGCGTTGAGCGCACCACCTCGGCGATCATCTTGTCCACCAAGTTTGAACGTTGAGTGATGAAAAAATCCGATTTCCATTTCGATCTGCCGCCCGAGTTGATCGCCCAAGCGCCGTTGCCAGAGCGTTCCGCCAGCCGTTTGCTGGAGGTGCCGGCCAATGATGCGGCCTTCGTTGATCGTGGTATCCGCGATCTGCCCGCCTTGCTCGCGCCGGGTGATTTGCTGGTATTCAACGATACCCGGGTGATCCCGGCGCGCCTGTTTGGGCAGAAGGCGACCGGCGGGCGGGTGGAAATCCTGATCGAACGACTGTTGCCGGATAACGAAGTGCGCGCCCAAATCGGTGCCAGCAAATCACCCAAGCCGGGCAGCCGTATCCAGCTCGATGGCGGCGGCGAGGCCGAGGTATTGGGCCGTGATGAGGCTTTCTACCACTTGCGTTTTCATGTCGATCAGCCATTGGAAAAATGGTTGATCGATGCCGGCCGCCTGCCGCTGCCGCCGTATATCGAGCGTGTGCCCGATACTGCCGATGCCGAGCGTTACCAGACTGTATTTGCGCGCCATACCGGGGCGGTCGCAGCACCCACCGCCGGCCTGCATTTTGATCAAGGCTTGCTGGATGCGCTGGCGGCGCGTGGCGTTGAGTTTGGCCATGTCACGCTGCATGTCGGTGCCGGCACTTTCCAGCCGATGCGCGTCGATGACATCCACCAGCACACCATGCACAGCGAATGGCTGAACGTCGGTGCTGAACTGGTGCAGCAGGTGCGCCAAACGCGCGCGCGCGGTGGCCGGGTGATTGCGGTTGGCACCACGGTGGTGCGTGCGCTGGAAAGCGCGATGCGCGATGGCGATTTGCAGCCCTATGCCGGCGAAACCAATATCTTTATCTTCCCCGGCAAGCGCATCGAAAGCGTCGATGCGATGGTGACCAACTTCCATCTGCCAGAAAGCACCTTGCTGATGCTGGTATCGGCCTTCGCCGGCCGCGAGCGGATTTTGGCGGCGTACCAACATGCGGTGGCCGAGCGTTATCGGTTTTTCAGCTATGGCGATGCGATGTTGTTGTGGGGATAGAATGAAAGGCTTGATAAATCGAGCTGGGCGAAACATGGAAGCTGATAGCGACCTGCTAAACATAATCATTGCACAAGCCGAAGCGGTCGCAGGAAATGTCTCGCGCGCGAAAAATATGCCCCCAAATCCGCGCAGTCTTCGGAATTGGCCGCGCTCTTAGTTCATCGCCTCAACGATGTTGACCACTCAAGAAAGGGATTAATTTGGCGCTGGGTAGCAACTCATCCTCAAAGTTCGCTTGAAGCTGCGGTAGAGCACATAGTGCTGAACAGCGATACAGACACGGCGTATAGAAGAAGCCTCGCTCGATCAAACTATATAAGAGACGAACGTAGCGCTTGCTTGCGTGCACTGCGGGCGATTTCAACGGTAAGCTTCCCCGTAGCCCAAGGCGAAAATCTAATTTATGGTGGTTTTGATCCAAGCGTTGTCCTCGATTTGAGAAAAAAAGTACTCGCAACAATCGCTCAGCGGCAAGGGCAGGGGCAATTCAGAAGCAAACTTTTTGCTGCATATAATAGCCAGTGCGCAATATCAAAGACATCCGTGCGTGCAGTGCTTGATGCTGCGCACATTCATCCGTATCTCGGTAGAGATTCAAACTCCGTCAATAATGGCCTGTTGCTGCGCACGGATCTGCATACATTATTTGACTTGTTCTTGATATTTGTCTCGCCGGATGCGTATGTTGTTTCTGTTTCTCCAGAATTGCGGTGCTCGTACTATGGGCAGTTTCACGGGGTTCCTATCTCTGATACTGCGGTTTCTTCGCAAAGACCAAGCCAAAAATCCCTTCAGTGGCATAGGTCACAATGTGAGTGGTAAGGTGTGTTTGCTTGAGGGGCTCGCTCAAATCGGCCGTGCTGCGCGGCCATAATTTCCTTGGCTAAACCCGTGTTTGAGCCGTGCAGAAAGGTTGGTGTACACTCACGATATGAACGCCAAGGCCCTAGAACTTGAAGCGCTTAACCTCTCATCAACTGAGCGGGCAAAGCTTGCCCTAGACTTGATTGAAAGCTTGGAAACTCTTACGCCTCAGGAGGTTATCCTGCTTTGGGAGCGTGAAAGTGCCCGTCGTGCCGAACAGATCGACAATGGCGAGGTTGCGATGATTTCTTCCGATATCGTCGCACTACGCACCCACGACCTACTCGGGTGAGTGTCGTTTACCATCCGGCCGCTGCGGCCGAGCACTTCGATCACATCGCCTACTACAAAAGCCTGAATGTAAGCCTTGCCTTGGGCTACGTGGAAGAATTCACCTCGGCCCTCGATCGCATTCAATAAACACCGCAACGATTTCCTGTAGCTATT
>JAUNTK010000177.1 GCA_030538735.1 Pseudomonadota bacterium | reverse complement strand
GATGCTGCTGCGCGCCGGTATCGTGTTGTTCGGCTTCCGCCTGACGTTTCAAGACATCATGGATGTCGGTGTGGCCGGTATGCTGATCGCCTGCATCATCGTCGCCAGCGTGTTTGTGCTGGCGCTGTGGTTTGGCAAGCTGCTCAAGATGGATGGCGAGACTGCGATGTTGATCGGCGCGGGCGCATCAATCTGCGGCGCGGCGGCGGTGATGGCCGCCGAGCCGGTGGTCAAGGCGCAGGCACACAAGGTATCGGTGGCAGTGGCGACGGTGGTGGTGTTCGGCACCATCGGCATGTTTCTGTACCCGTTTTTGAAAACGCCGTTCGGCTTGGATGCACACGCTTATGGCGTGTACGCCGGCTCGACCATCCATGAGGTGGCGCAAGTGGTGGTGGCCGGGCGCGCGGTCAGCGAGGAAGCCGCCAATGTCGCGGTGATCGAAAAGATGATCCGGGTGATCTTGCTCGCCCCCTTTCTGCTGCTGCTTTCGGCTTGGATGCGCGGGCGCACCGGCGATGCAGGGCAAAAGGCCAAGATCATCATCCCGTGGTTTGCGGTGCTGTTTTTGGCGGTGGGTGCGTTCAATTCGTTCCACTTGCTGTCGCGATCGGTGGTCGAGGTGATCTTGTTGATCGATACCTTCTTGCTCGCCACCGCGATGGCCGCGCTGGGCTTGCGCACGCATGTGGGCGCGATCAAGCAGGCCGGGGCCAAACCAATCCTGCTGGCGGCGCTGTTGTTTGCCTATCTGATTTTTGCCGGCCTGGCGATCAACCTGGGCGTGATGCGCTTGCTTGGCTAAGCCTTACGCCGGTACCAAGGTAAACGCCGGCTGGCCGCCTAACCACGGCGTCAACCAGTGGTCGATCAACAAGAAGGCGAACAAGGCCATCAGGTACACCACCGAATAATTGAACACGCGCATGGCGAAAAACTCATCCGGCGGGTTCTGCAGTTTCCATGCGTACCAGATAAACACCACGCCCAACACCAGCGCGCCACCCAGATAGAACACGCCACTCATGCCGGCCACCCACGGCAGCACGGTATAGAGCAGGATTTGCCAGCGCGTGTAGTGCACGCCGTGGGTCACCGGCAGCATCGGGATCAAGGCGCGTGCGTAATCGTCGCGGCGGAAGATCGCCAGCGCCCAGAAATGCGGCGGCGTCCAGACAAAGATGATCAGCACCAATAACAACGCATGCGCCCAATCCCACGGCCCCTGCATATTGGTGACGGCGGCCCAGCCCAACAGCGGCGGCGCGGCCCCGGCAATACCACCGATCACGATATTTTGCGGCGTGGCGCGCTTCAACCAGCCGGTATAGACGATGGCGTAGCCGATCAGCGAGGCGAAGGTAAGCACGGCCGTCAGCAGATTGACGAAGACCACCAGCAGCAGCATCGACAACACGCCCAGCGCGATGGCAAACCACAACACCTGCCGCGCATTGAGCGCACCGGTGGGCAGCGGGCGGTTTTGCGTGCGCGCCATCAGCGCATCGATACGTTGGTCGATCAGATGATTGACCGCCGCTGCACTGGCCGCCGCCAACCAGATGCCGAGCAGGCCGAATACGCTTTCCTTCAACGGCGGCCAGCCCGGCACGGCGAGAAACATGCCGACCAACGCGGTGAACACGATCAGCGCGACGACGCGCGGCTTGGTCAATTGCCAGTAATCGCGGGCGTGCATCTCAATCATCCTGTTGCAAGGGGGCCAAGCGCGCCAACAAATTGACCATGACCAATAGCAACAGCGCCGCGCCACCGTTGTGCGCCACCGCCACATAAAGCGGCAAGCCGGCCAACACATTGGCGATGCCCAGCGCGATCTGGCCCAGCGTCATCAGCGCCAGCAATACCGCCCAGCCGCGCATCCCCGGCACACGCAGCAGACGCAGCACCAAGCTGGCCATATAGGCCAGCACCACCAGCGCGAACAGGCGGTGCATCATCTGGAT
>JAUNTK010000069.1 GCA_030538735.1 Pseudomonadota bacterium | reverse complement strand
GGAGGCGGCTCTAGTCAGCGGTGCCTGAGGGCGGCACCGCTTGCGCGGATGCTCCGCGTTGTTACGTGATCTTGCGCACAGCTGCACGGCCCATGATGAACATGACGATGGCAACGATCAGAAACAGCACGAACAGCACCTGTGCGATGGTGGCGGCGCCACCGGCGATTCCACTGAAGCCGAGGATACCGGCGATCACTGCGATGACGGCAAAGATGATGGCCCACTTGAGCATGTCGTTCTCCTTTGATTGGATGCGGCATTGCCTCGCTGGCCCTGCCTTAGATGTGCGTTCAGCCTGACAGGGGCGCGGTGGCGGTCGCGTGAATCCTTGCGCACCGCCGGTGCAAATCGGTAACAATCGGACCTTCGTGTGCGCAAGCGGGGAGCGGGTCTTGGAACTGATCGTCAACACCATCAACGGGCTCGTCTGGAGCCAGCCGCTGATCTGGCTGTGCCTCGGGGCAGGCCTTTACTTCAGTGTTCGCACCCGCTTCGTGCAGGTCCGTCAGGTCAAGGAGATGGTGCGGCTGATGCTCACCGACAACCGGTCCGAGGCCGGCGTGTCCTCGTTCCAGGCGCTGGCCATGTCGCTCTCGGGGCGCGTCGGCATCGGCAACATCGCCGGTGTCGCCACGGCGATCGCCTTCGGCGGTCCCGGTGCGGTGTTCTGGATGTGGGTGATGGCCTTCCTGGGCGCCTCGACCGCGTACATCGAGTCCACGCTCGGCCAGATCTACAAGGAAACCGACGAGCACGGCCGCTACCGTGGTGGCCCTGCGTACTACATCGAAAAAGCCATGGGCCAGAGGTGGTACGCATGGCTGTTCGCCGTGGTGACCATCATCGCCTGCGGGTTCCTGCTGCCGGGCGTGCAGGCCAACGGCATCGCCCAGGGCATGGTCACGGCCTGGAACATCCCGCCCAGCGCGACGGCAACCGTGGTCGTGGTGCTGCTGGGCTTCATCATTTTCGGTGGCGTCAAGCGCATCGCGGCGGTGGCCGAGTTCGTGGTGCCGTTCATGGCGCTGGCCTACATTCTGGTCGCGCTGGTGATCATGTTCCTCAACGCCGAGCGCCTGCCCGAGATGTGGATGCTGATCATGCGCAGCGCGTTCGGGCTGGAAGCCGGGTTCGGCGCGATCCTGGGGCTGGCCGTCGAATGGGGCGTGAAGCGCGGCATCTATTCCAACGAGGCCGGGCAGGGCACCGGCCCGCATGCGGCAGCGGCGGCAGAGGTTTCGCACCCGGCCAAGCAGGGCTTGGTGCAGGCGTTCTCGGTGTATGTCGATACGCTGCTGGTGTGCTCGGCCACTGCGTTCATGATTCTCTCCACCGGCATGTACAACGTGCAACGCCCGGACAAGAGCTTTATCTACGAGCATCTGCCGGGTGTGAAGGAAGGCCCGGGCTTTGCGCAGAACGCGGTCGAATCTGTATTGCCCGGTTATGGCGCCGGCTTCGTGGCGCTGGCGCTGTTCTTCTTCGCCTTCACCACGTTGATGGCCTATTACTACATGGCCGAAACCAATATCGCCTACATCAACCGCAAGGTGCATCGGCCGTGGCTAACCTTCGCGCTGCGCATCGCGCTGCTGGCGGCGGTGACGTTTGGTGCGGTGCGCACGGCGGAGATGGCGTGGACGCTGGGTGATATCGGCGTCGGTCTGATGGCCTGGCTCAACATCATCGCCATTTTGATTTTGCAGAAACCGGCGCTGGCCTCGCTCCGCGATTACGAGGCGCAAAAGAAGGCCGGCATTCTTGAGCCACAATTCGACCCCGATGCGCTCGGCATCAAGAACGCCGATTTCTGGCAGCAACGCAAGGTGGGCCGTGATGCAGGGCAATAACGACAACCCGTGGCAGTCGGCGCGCCGCGTCGAGCCAAGCATCGAGCCCGCACCGCCACGCAACCGCGAGTTGCGCTTGTACGGCGTCAACGCGGTGAAGGCGATGTTTGCGCGTCGGCCCGAGGCATTGCGCAAGCTGTATCTATCCGATGCGCGCGCCGGCAAGTTTGGCGAGGTGATGAAGTGGTGCGCGGCCAACCGCGTCGGCTACCGCATCGTGGCGGAAGATGACCTGCGCAAATTGGCCGCTTCCAGCCATCACGAAGGCGTGGTGGCCGATGTGCTGCGCGCGCCGCCGCGGGCGTTCGCTGATTGGTTGGCCGATCTACCCGAAGGCCCGGTATGCGCGCTGTGGCTCGATGGTATCGGCAACCCGCATAACCTTGGCGCGATCCTGCGCAGCGCCGCGCATTTCGGCGTCGCCGGCTTGTTGCTGCCGCCCGATAGCGATCTGCAACTTTCCGGTGCCGCCGCGCGCGTTGCCGAAGGCGGTGCCGAAACCGTGCCATTGGTGCAGATGCCGGATGCAGAAACGGCGATCAGTGCGTTGCATGCTGTCGGTTTCCAGCTTGCCGCAACGTTGGCGCAAGGCGGTGATGACGTATTCGCCACGCCGCTGCCCGAACGTCTGGTGTATGTGATGGGCGCCGAGCAACACGGCATGGACCGGCGCTTGGCCGAGCTCACCGACCTGCGGGTATCAATCCCCGGCAGTGGCGCGGTGGAGAGCTTGAACGTGGCAGCCGCCACCGCCGTACTGCTGGCGCAGTGGCATGCAGGCAACGGCTCGCGAGGCGATTGAGCTACCCCGTCACTCCAGCGAAAGCTGGAGCCCATTGTGATTGTCCGACGTGTTGAGAATGGGCCCCAGCTCGCGCTGGGGTGATGGTTGGTTACGGCGTCTTTCCCTCACTGCCGAACCCGCCTTCGGCCTCGGCGGCAAGCCAGGCAAACACCACATAAGCGGCGACGTTTTGCGCAATCGCCTGCGGGTCGATCTTGTCGAAGGTATCGTCCGGGGTGTGGTGGTAATCGAAGTAATCGCTGCCATCCTGATGCAGGGTGGCCCAGGCCACGCCGTAGGGCGCAAACGGCACGAAATCCGGGCCGGGGCCGCCCTTGCCGGGTTTGTGTTGGATGCCGAGTGGGGCCAGTGCAGCGGCGATCTGCGCGGCGGCGGTTTGTGATCCCGGATGCGGCATCGTGCTGAAGCCGTAGATACGGCCGGCACCAAAATCACTTTCGGCAACGATCTGGTGCTTGCCGACATTGGCCTGCTGCGATTGGGCATACACGCGGCCACCGATCAGGCCTTGCTCCTCATTGGCGAAGGCAATCACCCGGACCGTGCGCGCCGGGCGCTGGGCGCGTGGCAGTTGGGCGATCAGATGGCCGGCCGCCATGGTGATGCCGATGCCGGCCGCATCATCGACCGCACCCGTGCCGAGATCCCAGGAATCCAGATGCGCGCCGATGGCGACGATCTCATCAGGTTGACTACGCCCGGTGATTTCGCCAATCACATTGTGCGAGGTGTATTCGCCCTCCCAACCGCAATCGAGTGCAACCCGCAGGCGCTGCGGGCCACGTGCCAGCAAGCGGGTGAGTTGATCGGCATCGGCATTGGATAGTGCGGCGGCGGGGATCGGTGTCAGCCCCTCATCAAAACGGGTGATGCCGGTATGCGGATGGCGATGGCTGCCGGTACTGGCCGAGCGCATCAGATAGCCGCTCGCGCCGGCGCGGATCGCCGCCGACGGGCCACGGCTGCGTACACGGCCGGCCGGGCCGTAACCGCTGCCATCACGGGCGCGCTGCATCGGGAAATCAACATAGGCGATCTTGCCGGCCAGCGCGCCGGGCGCGACAGCTTCCAGCGCGGCGAGATCGGCGAAGCGCACCACCTCGCCCTCCACCGTGCCGCCGGGGCTACCGCCCAGCGCGGTGGCGCTCAAGGGCTGCGCGCTATGGCCCAGCACGCGCACCGACTCACTGCGCCGCACCCACAGCGGGAAACTCACCGGCTGCGTCCACACCTTGTCATAACCCAGCGCATGGAACTTGGCCTTGGCCCATTCCACCGCCTTGGCATCGGCCTCGCTGCCGGGCAGGCGTGGGCCGATTTCGGTGGTCAGGCTTTCGATCAGGCGATAGCCGGTGGTATCGGCCAGCGCGGCCTCGCGCAACTGGCCGGCGCGTTGCACGGCCGTATCGGCGATGCGGGTTTCGGCTTGGGCCAGACCGGAGGCGACAAGCAGGGCGGGAAGCAGCAGCGGGGCAAGGCGCATGGGGGTTCCTGAAAACGACGAAGCCGCGAGCGTACCAGCCCGCGGCTTCGCGTGGATCGGCCCAAGGTCATGCCCCGGGCCGGCGTGCTTGCTTACTTCTTCAGCGAATCGCGGATCTCGCGCAGCAGCAGCACATCTTCGCTTGGCTCGGCCGGGGCTGGTTCTTCCTTCTTGTGCAGCTTGTTGATGAGCTTGACCACCATGAAGATCGCGAAGGCGACGATGGTGAACTGGATGATCGCATTGATGAAGAGGCCATAGCCCAGCGTCACCGCCGGCACCACTTCACCAGCGGCATTGGTGGTGGCATCTTTCAGGGTGATCGCAAGCTCGGAGAAATCAACGCCACCGATCAACAGGCCGATTGGCGGCATGATCACGTTATCGACCAATGCCGTCACGATCTTGCCGAAGGCCGCACCGATCACCACGCCCACGGCGAGATCGATCACGTTGCCACGCATCGCAAATTCCTTGAACTCGGTCATCATTCCCATCGTCGTACTCCTTGTTGCGGGTGGTTGGTTTGGGTGGTGCGGGATGTATCGTATCGGCTTAGCGCGCTGCGGTCACTTCGCCGTTGCAGCTTAACCATTCGCGGCCGTCATCGCCGTATGCGCTGGCCTGCCAGCGGTCGCCAACCAAGAGCGCGGCAACCCCGGCCGGAGTGCCGGCAAATACCAGATCGCCGACTTTCAATGCGTACAGGCGCGATAGCTCGATCAGGATATCCGGCACATCCCAGATCAGCGCGTCGAGGCGGCCGTGCTGGCGGCGCTCGCCATTGACATCGAGGCGCAGCGAAAGTGTTTCCAGCGGCGGCAGTTGCTCGATGCGGCGGATCGCGCCGACTGGCGCGCAGGCATCAAAACTCTTGCCGGTATCCCAGGGCAGGCCCTTGGCCTTGGCCGCCGCCTGCAGATCGCGCCGGGTCAGATCCAGCCCGACTGCGCAGCCAAATACCAGCGCTGCCGCGGTGTCGCGATCAAGCATGCCGGGCGGCGCATCGCGGCCCAGCGCCACGACGAGTTCGATCTCGTGATGCAGATCGTCGGTGGCCGGTGGATACGGCACCCGGCCATCGGTCACCAAGGCATCGGCGGGCTTGAGGAAGAACACCGGCTCGCCGCGTTCGGCGGGCACTGGCGCGCCCATTTCGCGCGCATGATCGGCAAAATTGCGGCCGATGCAATACACCCGGCGCACCGGGAATTGCTGCCCGGGTTCATCGGCCAAGGGGATGCGCACCGCCGGTTGGGCGGCAATGACATCATTCATCGGTTAGCGCGGCTGCGGCAATGCGCCCGGCTGTGCGCTGCGGTATTCGCCTTCGATCACGCGGCCCGTGGCCTGCGGCTTGCGGCGGCTGCCGCGCAACACGCGCAACAGGCCGGCACCGATCAACATCGCCGCGCCAATCATGGCACCGGCAACCAACAACACCAGCAGCAAGGCAACGCCCAACACAGCGGCCACGGCGCGCAGCAAGGGGTTGCGCGGGCGCAGTGAAAAACGCGCCTGAAGGCGGGTAATCTGGGGGTGCTTCCACCAACGTACGAACATCGATTTCTCCATCTGGCCTGCTTGCTGGGCCTATCATCTAAGTATCTCGGCTGGGCCCGATCAATATGTGAGGGAATTGTTAAATCATGAGTGGCATACGCTTTGAGCAGATTGAAGATGGCGGCTTTGCCGAGATCGAGATGAGCGTCGATGGCATTGCCGAATCGGTCATCCTCCATCGTGATGGTGATGCGGTGCGCGGTTGGCTCAATATCTGCCCGCATGCCGGACGTCGGCTGGAAGTCTCGCCCGGCCAGTTCATCAAGACCGGCGATGGCCTGTTGATGTGCGCGGTACATGGTGCGACGTTCGAGTTGATCGATGGCCTGTGCGTAGGCGGGCCGTGCCGTGGGCAGACCTTGGCAAAGGTGGCGCTGGTGGTGCGCGATGGCGTGGTGATGCAGGCGGGCGATACCGCTGTCGCAGATTGAAGCGTGTGGCCGTGCCTCACCAAATCAGGTTCACCATCAACACGATCACCAGCGTGTAGATCAGCGATAGCGGCAGGCCGATCCGCCACAGGTTGCGGGCGCTGTAATTGCCGGGGCCGATCACCATCGAAATAACCGGGTTGGTCGAGGTCATGAAGTTGTTGCTGGCCGATAGCGCGACGATCAGCGCAAACACCATCGGGTTGCCATTGGCGGCGAGCGCGAGGTTGATCGCCAGCGGCACCATCATGATGGTCGCGCCGACGTGGCTGACCACCAGCGAGAACGCCACGGTCAGGATCGCCAGCGCGATCTCGATCAGCCACAGCGGGGTGCCATCGGGGATGCGGTCGATACTGTGGCCGGCGATCCACGCCGCCGCGCCGGATGAATCCATCGCCCAGCCCAGCGGAATCAGGCAGGCCATCAGAAACACGGTTTTCCAGTTGATCGAGGCATAGGCCTCGTCCATCTGGATCACCCCGGCAACCAACATGCCGGCCACGCCGGTCATCAACGCGATCGGCACCGGGATGCGCGATGACAGCGCCAGCAGCATCGACATCGCGAAGATGCCCATCGCGATCTTGAATTTATGCGGGCGTTGCTCGCCCTTCGGGTAATCGGTGACCACCACGAAATCTTTCTTTGCCGCCGCATCGGCCAGGTTGCGCCAGATGCTGTGCAGCACCAGCATGTCGCCAGCGCGCAGCGGCAGTTTGCGCAGATCATCGCGGATCACTTCTTTATCGCGGTTTACCGCCAGCAGGCTCAGGCGGTACTGCTTGCGAAGATGCAGGTCGGCGGCGGTCTTGCCGATGAAGCGCGAGTTGGGCGGGATCACGGCTTCGGCAATGCCGGCCCGGCTGGGGTTGAACAGGTCGGCGAAGTGGCGCAGGCGCGAATTGAGATGCAGAAAATTGGTTTGCGAAAACGCGGCCACTTGCTCGCGCGGGCCCATCGCGCCAATCACATCGCCCACCCAGATGCGGGCATCGGCCGGCGGCGCCAAACGTGATTCGTCGGCCGATTTCAGCGCCAGGATCAGCGGTGAATCGGCCATCGTTTCGACTTCGCCCAAGGTCATCCCGACCAGCGGGCTATCGGCGCTGACGGTGAGCTCATGCACATCGCCATCGATGCCATAGGTCTGGGCGAAGTAGCTTTGCGTGCGCGCCGGAGTGACGCCGCCATCGTCCTCGTCGGAGAGTTGTTTGTCGCCGACATAGTGGAAGTACAGCAGGGCGGCGGCCAGCAGGGCGATGCCGATCGGTAGCGGCGCAAACATGCCCAGCGCATGCAGGGTGGCTGCGCCCGAGGGCAGGTTGGCATTGGCCGAGATCAGCAGGTCGTTGAGCAGGATCAGCGGCGAATTGCCGACCATGGTCAGGCCGCCGCCCATCACGATCGCCACTGCGATTGGCAGCAGCATCCGCGACAACGCGACGCCGGTACGCGCCGACAGACGCGAGGCGACCGGCATGTACAAGGCCATCACCGCCGGGTTTTGCATGATCGAGGAATTGAGGCCGGCCACCGCGCTGGTCAGGAATAGTAGTTTTCGCTCGCTGCCATCGGCACGCCGCAGCAACCAGCCGGCCAGCCGGTTGAGCGCGCCGGTGCGCTCCAACCCGGCCCCGAGAATCATGGTGGCGATGATGCTGATCACCGCGTTGCCGGCAAAGCCGCCGAACAGATCCTCCGGTGCCACCAAGCCTGTCAGGCCAAGCAGCACCAGCACCACCAACGCCACCACATCCGGCCGCACCCGATCGAACAGGAACAACACCATCGTCATCGCCACCAGCCCGAGGACGAGCTTCATGTCGGTGGTGAGGGTGAGCGCGGGATTCATTGTTCAGGGGCCGGGGGCTAGAGGTCAGGGGCCAGGGAAGAGCGGGGTGCGGAATCGGCAGGCGTAGCCGGGGCGTGTGCTTCAACGCTTTTCTCTGGCCCTTGGCCCCTGACCCCTGCCCCTTGCTTGTCGTAGATCATGTCCCATACACCGTGGCCCAGGCGTTGGCCGCGGGTTTCAAAATGCGTTTGCGGCCGCCATTCCGGGCGCGGCAGGTGGCCGCGCGGGCCGCTGCGGTTGCTGATGCCGGGGCAGGCATCAAGCACATCCCACATTTGTTCGGCATATTCGGCCCAATCGGTGGCCAGATGCAGGCGGCCATCGGGGCTGAGTTTGCGTACCAAGAGCGTGGCGAAGTCGGGGTTCACCAGCCGCCGTTTGTTGTGGCGTTTCTTGTGCCAAGGGTCGGGGAAGTAGATGCGGATTTCATCAAGGCTGCCATCGGCAATCTCGTTTTCCAGCACTTCGACGGCATCGTGATGATAGACGCGAGCGTTGCTAGCGCCGTCATCGGCCAGTGCGTTGAGCAGGCGGCCGACGCCCGGCGCATGCACTTCGATGCCGATATGGTCGCGGGCCGGATCACGGGCTACGGAAAAGCGAAAGGCGTCACCATTGCCAAAGCCGATTTCCATGATGCGCTTGGCGCTGCGCCCAAACACGGCATCGAAATCACGCGGCTGGCCGACATAATCCAGCCCGAAGCGCGGCCATGCGGCATCGAAGGCGCGTTGCTGGGCCGGGGTGAAGCGGCCCTGACGCAGCACGAAACTGCGCACCCGGCGCCGACCTTCTTCCAGCGTAAATGGTTTGGGCGGCGTCTTGGCCCCGTCGCTGGAAAACGGGTCGGTCATCAGCCGATCAGCCCGTCAATCGGCGATGAGGCACTGGCAAAGCGTTTGCGCGGGATGCGCCCGGCCAGATACGCCTCGCGCCCGGCTTCAATCGCCAGCTTCATCGCGTGGGCCATCCGCACCGGCTCGCGGGCACCGGCAATCGCGGTGTTCATCAGCACGCCATCGCAGCCCAGCTCCATCGCGATGGCGGCATCGCTGGCGGTGCCGACGCCAGCATCGACGATGATCGGCACCTTGGCTTGCTCGATGATTTCAATCAGGTTGTATTTGTTCTGGATGCCGAGGCCCGAGCCAATCGGCGCGGCCAGTGGCATCACCGCCACGCAGCCGATTTCTTCCAGCCGCTTGCACAACAGCGGGTCATCGCTGGTGTAGACCATCACCTCGAAACCATCCTTCACCAGCGTTTCGGCGGCGGCCAAGGTTTGCACCACATCCGGGTACAGGGTGCGCTGATCGCCCAGCACTTCCAGCTTGACCAGCGTGTGGTCATCCAGCAGTTCGCGGGCCAAACGGCAGGTGCGCACGGCATCGTCGGCGCTGTAGCAGCCGGCGGTATTGGGCAGGATGGTGTAGCGATCGGGCGGCAGCACATCAAGCAGATTCGGCTCGCCCGGGTTCTGACCGATATTGCTGCGACGGATGGCGACGGTGACGATCTCGGCGGCGGCGGCCTCGGTGGCGGCGCGCGTTTGATCAAGATCCTTGAATTTGCCGGTGCCGGTCAACAGGCGTGAACGATAGGGTTTGCCGGCGATCACCAGCGGCTTTGGGTCGGTAAACGTTTGCATCTGCAGATTATGGCGCAGCGACCGCGGCGCGGCGAGTGCGCGCTGAACACTGAAGTGCAGATTGCCGGTGACACCCGGCCCTCGACCCGCACAGCCATCCGATCCCGATGGCTGCGCGGGGAGTGCGCATGGTTACTGCGCGATTTCCTCGTACATATTCAACAGGCGTTCTTTCGCCGCCAACTTCTCGCGCTTCATTTGCCCAAGCTCGGTATCGCCAATCGGTAATACGCCAAGCTCGGCGTCACCCACCTTCTTGTCCAATTCCTGATGGTGGAAATAAAGCTGGCGGAACTCGGTGTTGTCCTTCATCAAGGTTTCGAGTTCTTCCTGCGAGTGGTTTTCGAACATGAGGATCCTCCAGAGTGTGCAATGGGAGACTGGCCCTCGCGGTGCCTCATCGGCAGGGGAAGCGGAGGCATCAGCGATGCGGCCGGGCTTCCGGTGCCGTGGCGCAAACCGCGCGGGCAACTCCACATTACTCCGTTTGCCGGGGCTTGCAATCCCGCGTGTCGGGAAGGTTCATTCTCATGTTATGCAGGTGTTATCCGGCCTCAACCGCCACCGAGTGCATGGACGATTTCCACCATATCGCCATCGTTCAACAGCCACTCGGGGTGGCGTGAGCGCGGCACGATCTGGCCATTGACTTCAACCGCAACCCGGCGCTCGGCCAGATGTTCGGCCTGCAGCAGGGCCAGCACGCTGAGTGCAGCGGGGAACGCACGGGGTTCGCCATTCAATTGGATCTTCATCCGCGCATTGTGCCTGTTTCATGATGCACTGCATCTTGACCGGGATGCGTGGCGTGGAAAGATGCCGGTGTCACATTCTTGACATATCGAGACCCCGCACATGCGCCAGCACGCCCGCCTTCGTCCTCTCACCCTTGCTCTGGCCTGCGGGCTTGCCGCCGTGGCGATGCCGGCCACTGCCCAGCGATCGTCGGTTTTCAGCAAGAGCGTGTTCATCGGCGACAGCCTGAGCGATGCCGGGTATTTTCGCCCCTTGCTGCCGCCCGCCGCGCAGCCGGTGACCGGCCAGTTCACCACCAATCCGGGGCTGGTCTGGTCGCAGTATCTGGGCAATTACTACGGCACCGATGCGTCCACCGCGTGGCTGGCGACCGGCACCACGCCGCGTGCCGATGAGGGCGACAACTACGCCGTGGGCGGTGCCCGCGTGGCGACGCCGGTAACCGGGGCATTG
This sequence comes from Pseudomonadota bacterium, assembly GCA_030538735.1. Taxonomy (GTDB): domain Bacteria; phylum Pseudomonadota; class Gammaproteobacteria; order Xanthomonadales; family Xanthomonadaceae; genus Solilutibacter. The sequence goes on along the minus strand of JAUNTK010000069.1, from coordinate 4,739 downwards.
GGCTACACGCCATCGTTGGTGGCACAAACCACCGAATACCTGCGCCGGCACAACGGCCGCGCCGATCCGAATGCGCTATACACGGTGTGGGGCGGTGCCAATGACCTGTTCGCGATCACTGCCGGTGCGCCGGTCGAGGCAACCATCGGCCAGGCGGTGAGCGCGCAGATCGGCATTGTTGGCCAGCTGCATGCGGCCGGGGCGCGCTACATCCTGGTGCCGAATATCCCCGATCTCGGCATCACCCCGGGCTTCCGCGCCCAAGGTGCGGCAGCGATGGCGCAGGGTACGGCGCTGAGTGCGGCCTATAACAACGCGCTCTACAACGGCTTGGCCGCGCAAGGGCTGCGCATCATCCCGCTCAATACCTTTGGCATCCTGCAAGAAATCGTCGCCAGCCCGGCCGCGTTCGGGATCAGCAATGTCACCGGCACCGCCTGCCAGCCGCAAATCACCGCGCAATCGCTGACCTGCAACCCAACCAGCTATGTCAGCGCCGACGCGGCGCAGACCTATGGCTTTGCCGATGGCGTGCATCCCAGCAGCGCCGCGCATGAAATCCTGGCTGATTACGCCATCGCCACCATCGAGGGGCCGCGCCAAATCGCCTTGCTGGCGCAGACTGGCGTGATGAGTGGCCGCGCCCAGTTGGATGTGGTCGCCGACCAGATCGAAGCGCGTGGCGATGAAGCCGGCGGGCGGTTTTGGGGTGGCCTGCGTTGGGATGGCCAGCGTTTCAAGCAGGGCATGAGCGGCGATGGTTTCGAGGGCGGCGGCCCGGGCCTTGCCATCGGCTACGACCGTGCCGCCGGCCACTGGATCTACGGCGGCTACATTGCCGCAGTACAACAACGGATCGATTTTGGCCGTGATCGCGGCGATTACAAGCAGCGCGAAGCCGGCATCGGCGGCTATGCGGGTTGGCATGGCACACATGGCTGGCTGGATGCCCAGCTGGGCTGGAGCAAGCTGGATTTCGATGTGCGGCGTGACGTCCCGCTGGGCGCGGGCCTGCGTCGTCACGAGGGCAGCCCCGGTGGCCATCGTCTGGCCGCAGGTCTGAGTGGCGGCTGGCGTTTCGGCGAGGGCAGTGTGCGTCATGGCCCGATGCTGCGGGTGTATGCGCAAAACGTCCGCATCGATGGCTATGCCGAATCCGGGCCCGGCTTGTCCACCGCATTGACCTACCCCAAACAGGACATCGATTCGCTGCAGGTTTCGGCTGGCTGGCAGGTGGAATGGCAGGCCGGCGCACACTGGCAGCCGTTTGCCCGGATCAGCATCGAACGTGAGCTGGAAGACGCGCCCGAGCAGGCCCTCGCCCGCATGAGCAGTCTGGCGGCAAGCGGCGATTACGCCGTGCCGGCCCCGGAGTTCGACGATGCCTATTCGCGGCTGGGCCTCGGCGCGCGCGGGCAGATGTTCGGCTTCGATACCCTGCTTGGTGCCAATGTCGATCTCGGCCGCAAGGATGGCGATCAGTACGGCCTCCACCTCACCTTGGGCAAACGCTTCTGATCGATACGGCATTGCCAAGCCACACGTGGGCGGCATAGACTTGCCGCGTGATCGCGGGTGTAGCTCAATGGTAGAGCAGAAGCTTCCCAAGCTTACGACGAGGGTTCGATTCCCTTCACCCGCTCCAGCCTTGGCGGTCTTTCATAAGCGCCCGTGGTATCCGGGTGAGGCCCATCGGCTGTATCGGCAGCAGCAAGGTACGGCCACCGTTGTTCTTGCGCGGGACCCCGAACTGGGCAGGTGTGGCACTACCGCCTGCGGGGGGGGGATTTCAATAACGATTCGACACTCAAAAAGGTGAAGTGCCATGTCCAAGATGATCACTGTTTTGTCCAGCATTGCTGTGGCCGTCGCCATGGCCGGTTGCAATGCCCAGCCCGAGCAGGCGCCGGCGACTGCCGCCGAGTCGGCTCAAGCCAGTGCTTCGGCGGGTGCGGAAACACCCGTACAGGCAGCCCTGACGACCGAAGTCTTCAACCCCGGCGAGGCCGCCATCTTTGCTGTGTCTTCGGTAGTGGTGGCAGGCGAGAACGATGCAGTGCTGATCGATGCCCAGTTCTCCGCCGAACAGGCGCAGAAGCTGGCGGATCAGATCAAGGCATCGGGCAAGCGGCTGACCACGATCTACATCAGTCACGGTGATCCTGATTACTACTTTGGCTTGGATACGCTTCATCAGGCGTTCCCTGAAGCCAGGATTTTGGCCACCCCGCAGACCATCGCCCATATCGAGCAGACCAAGGACGAAAAGCTCAAGGTGTGGGGGCCGCAGTTGGGGGCAAACGCACCGAAGCAGATCATCGTGCCGCAACCACTGGAAGGTGACACGATCGAGCTGGAGGGGCAGCCGTTGAAGGTGATCGGCCTCAATGGCGCAACGCCGGACCGCACTTTTGTCTGGATTCCTTCGATCAAGACGGTTGCCGGGGGGATTCCGGTTCACTGGGGCGAGCATGTCTGGATGGCGGATACGCAGACGGCACAATCCCACAGCGATTGGCTGGCCACTTTGGATGCGATCAAGAAACTCGAACCGGCCAAGGTGATTCCCGGCCATTTTGTCGGCCAGATCCCGGCCGGAACCGCGGCGGTTGATTTCACCGCCGATTACATTCGGGCATTCGATGCGGCCGCAGCCAAGGCGAAAAATTCCGCGGAGATGATCGCGGCGCTGAAGCAGCGTTACCCCGATCTGCAGGGGGAAAACTCGCTGGATTTGAGTGCCAAGGTCGCCAAGGGTGAGATGGAGTGGAAGTAGGGCGCGGCTTGGTGCTGCCCTAAGCTTGCCGCAGCGTATTGCGATCGACGGCGGCCATATCGGCCGCCGTTTTCGTGCATGTGGGCTTCATCATCGGTGCGCGATGATGGCGGCTTCATCGGCCAGCGGTTTGGCCGCATCCGCCCGGCTCATCGCATGAAACTCGCCATCCTCTCGCGCAACAGCAAGCTGTATTCGACCCGGCGGCTGATCGAAGCTGCGCGCGAACGCGGCCACAGCGTGCGCGTGCTCGACCCATTGCGCTGTTACATGCATATCGCCAGCGATGGCTTTGCGATGCGCTACAAGGGCGCGCCGATTAGTGATTACGATGTGGTGATCCCGCGCATCGGTGCATCGGTGACCCGTTATGCCGCCGCTGTATTGCGTCAATTGGAGCTGATGGGCGCGCATACGCCCAACCCATCGGATGCCATTTTGCGTGCCCGCGACAAACTGCGCGCGCACCAGCTGCTGGCAGCCGCCGGGATCGGCTTGCCGGCCACGGTGTTTGGCGATAACCCCGATGACACCGCCGATCTCTTGGCGATGCTCGGGCCGCCGCCGCATGTCATCAAATTGAATGAAGGCACCCAAGGCGCGGGGGTGATGTTGACCGAGAAACTTTCCGCATCGAAGGGCGTGATCGAGGCGCTGCGTGGCCTGTACGCGCAATTTCTGGTGCAGGAATTCGTGGCTGAAGCCGAGGGCGCCGATCTGCGTTGCTTCGTGGTCGGCGGGGAAGTGGTCGGCGCGATGCGGCGGCAGGCGCCGGAGGGCGATTTCCGCTCCAACCTGCATCGCGGCGGCAGTGCCGAGGCGGTCACGCCGCGTGCCGATGAAATCCGCATCGCGGTGCAGGCGGCCGAGGTATTGGGGCTGGGTGTGGCGGGTGTCGATCTGATCCGTTCCGCGCGCGGCCCGCTGGTGCTGGAGGTCAATGCCTCGCCAGGCTTGGAGGGCATCGAAAAATGTACGGGCGCGGACATCGCCGGGCAGATCATCGATCATCTGGCGTCGATCAGCCAGAGCCGCTGCAAGCCTGTGCGGGCCAAACGCGCGGGCAACAAATCTGAAGCAGCCGGGAACCCTGCACCCGTCAAGCGGTCGAAACCGCCAGCGGCCGGCAAGCGGGGCCACACCCGGCTGTGACAAAATCAAACCATCGCGCGCGTCGCCGCGTGCCAACCGACTGGAGCATGACATGCGCATTTTGGTGATCGAAGACAATCAGGATATCGCCGCCAATCTGGGCGACTATCTGGAGGATCGCGGCCACGCGGTCGATTTTGCCGCCGATGGCGTCACCGGCCTGCATCTGGCCGTGGTCAATGATTTCGATGCGATCGTGCTCGATCTCAATCTGCCCGGCATGGATGGGCTGGAAGTCAGCCGCAAGCTGCGCAACGAGGCGCGCAAGCAAACCCCGATCCTGATGCTGACCGCGCGCGACACGCTGGACAACAAACTGGCGGGCTTTGAATCCGGTGCCGATGACTATCTGGTCAAGCCGTTTGCACTGCAGGAGGTCGATGTCAGGCTCAACGCACTGGCGCGGCGTGGCAAGGGCCTGCAACTGCGTGAATTGAATGTCGGCGATCTGGATTACAACCTGGATACGCTGGAAGTGCGTCGCCGTGGCAAGCTGCTGCAATTGAACCCCACCGCGCTGAAGATCTTGCAAGCCTTGATGGAGGCCAGCCCGGCGGTGGTGCCACGCCATGATCTGGAAACCAGGGTTTGGGGCGAGGAGTTGCCGGATTCCGATTCCTTGCGCGTGCATATCCACGGCCTGCGCAGCGTGATCGACAAGCCGTTTGATAGCGCGCTGATCCAGACCCGTCACGGGATTGGCTATCGCATCGCCGTCCCCGATGTCGAAGCCTGAGACGAGCGGCCCCGCCAGCGAATTTAGCAGCGTGCGCCGGCGCCGTCGTCGGCTGCGCAGCCGCCACATCTGGTC
>JAUNTK010000068.1 GCA_030538735.1 Pseudomonadota bacterium | reverse complement strand
TGGCGCCTGGCACCGGCGTAGCGGTAGATGCCACAGCCATAACGCATTTGGCGGACATCGTGCCTTCAATCCAGCCCGGCAACGCCCCGATCTATCCACCCCAAACATCAACTCCCCGCCACCGTCATCTTGCCGATCAAAATCGGCCCCGTCCGCACATGCGAGCGCGGGTCGAAATCGGCACCGACCGCCTCTATACGCTGAAACATCTCGCGCAGATTGCCGGCGATGGTGATGCCATCGACCGCATGCGCGATGCGCCCGTTTTCGATCAAGAAGCCAGCCGCACCGCGCGAATAATCGCCGGTAATCATATTGATGCCCTGCCCCATCAACTCGGTGACATACAGCGCACGCGATTGCCCGGCGATGATCGCGGCCAGATTCTCGGCATTGGCCGACACATTGAGATTGTGGATGCCACCCGCATTGCCGGTGGTGGCAAGGCCCAACTTGCGCGCCGAATAACTGCCCAACACGTAATGCTGGACGATACCGCCCTCGACCAAATGCGAGCGCCGCGTCGCCACGCCTTCGCCATCGAACGCGGCCGAGCGAAAGCCACGGGCAAGAAACGGGTCTTCCTCGATGGCGAACCAATCCGGGAACACGTGCTTGCCCACTGAATCACACAAAAAACTGGCCCGCCGATACAACGCACCGCCCGAAACCGCGCCGATGTAATGGCCGATCAAACTGCGCGCCACCTCGGCATCGAAGATCACCGGCAGCGTGCCGGTGGCAAGACTCTGCGGGTCAAGCCGCGACAGGGCGCGCTCACCAGCGCGCCGCCCAACCGCCGCCGCATCCTCCACCGCATCCAGCGACAACGCCGTGCTGTACCAACCATCGCGCTGCATCGCCTCGCCGTGGCCGGCGATCAACGCACAGCCCAGCGAATAATGCGTATCGCGCTCGTGGCCGATAAACCCGTGCGAGTTGGCATACACACTCAACGACTGCCCACTGCCAAACGAAGCGCCATCCGAATTGCTGATCCGCGCATCCACCGCACGGCCGGCAGCTTCGGCGGCCAGCGCACGATCCACCGCTTCGTCCGCCGTCATCAAGGCCGGGTGCCAGGTATCAAATTCACGCAGGTCTTTCGCCATCAACGCCGCATCAGCAAGACCGGCGGCAGCATCCGCCTCGGTGTGGCGCGCAATCGCGCAAGCCTGCGCAACCGTCGCAGCCAGGCTTTCCTCGCGCACATCGCCAGTGCTGGCGCTGCCCTTGTGCTGGCCAAAATACACAGTGACGGCAATGCCACGGTCTTGCGTGGATTCGACCGTCTCCACCTCGCCCATGCGCACCCCCACCTGCAGGCCGCGCGAATCGCTGCAGCTCACTTCGGCTTGGCTGGCACCGTTGGTTTTCGCCAGATCAAGCAGGCGGCTGGCGGTTTCTTGCAAACGGGCGATGCGCGCGGCGCTATCGTCAAGGGCGAGATCGGTATGGCTCATGATTTATCCTGTAAGCATTATTCAAAGAGTGATGACGATGCGCGGACACGATGAAGAAAGCGGCGAGTTTCTCGCCCCCAGCCGCAGCGAGCAACGCCGTGTGGCGTTGGATGTGCTGGCACTGGCCGGCACGTTGATGGAAAAAACGCCCAGCGAACTCGGCAAACTGCCGATTGATGATGCCCTGTGCGAGCATGTGCTGGACGCCAAGAAAATCAGCTCGCCGATTGCACGCAAACGGGCGATGGCCTTCCTCGCCAAGCAAATGCGCAAAGAAGATGACGACGTACTCGACGCCATCCGCGATGCACTCGATGCCAACAGCGAAGGTTCACGCCGGCAGGTAGCCGAAATGCATCGCGCCGAAAACTGGCGCAGCCGCCTGCTTGAAGGCGGCGACGATGCACTGGCCGCCTTCATCGACGAACACCCCGAAGCCGACCGCCAACGCCTGCGCCAACTGGTGCGCAACGCACAAGAAGAAGCCAAGCGCAACAAACCGCCACGCGCGTTTCGTGAGTTGTATCGGGAAGTGCTAGCAGCAGGGGCCGGAGCAGCAGAGACCAGGGACCAGGGGACAGAGGTCAGGGAAGAGCAGGATGCCGACGAATAAATTTTGGCAGCCGCAGTGCTTGTCAGCCCATGCCAATCCATCGCCAACGCAACCGCTTTTGCCCCACCCCTAGCCCCTAACCTTTGATCTCTGACCTCTGCTCCCATCAAGCTTTCGTCCCGCCCACGGTCATTTCGCTGATCTTGAGCGAAGGCTGGCCGACGCCGACCGGCACCGATTGGCCATCCTTGCCGCAGATGCCGACACCATCATCCAGCGCCAGATCGTGGCCGATCATCGTCACCTTCTGCATCGTTTCCGGGCCGTTGCCGATCAAAGTCGCGCCCTTCACCGGCGCGGTCACCTTGCCGTCTTCGATCAGATAGGCCTCGGTGGCCGAGAACACATATTTGCCGCTGGTGATATCCACCTGCCCGCCGCCAAAATTGACCGCGTACAGGCCGCGCTTGACCGAGCGGATCATGTCGGCGGGGTCATCCTGCCCGGCCAGCATGTAGGTATTGGTCATCCGTGGCATCACCAGATGCGCATAGGATTCGCGGCGGCCATTGCCGGTCGGTGCCATGCCCATCAGGCGCGCATTGAGGGTGTCCTGCATGTAGCCGGTCAGCACGCCATCTTCAATCAGCGTGGTGGATTGGGTCAGCGTGCCTTCGTCATCGATATTGAGCGAGCCACGACGGCCAGCCAGCGTGGCGTCATCAACGATCGTCACCCCCGGCGATGCCACCCGCTGGCCCATGCGCCCGGCATAGGTCGAAGTGCCCTTGCGGTTGAAATCGCCTTCCAGCCCGTGGCCGACGGCTTCGTGCAGCAGCACACCCGTCCAGCCGTTGCCCAGCACCACCGGCATCATCCCGGCCGGTGCATCGATGGCCTCAAGATTCACCAGTGCTTGGCGCAGGGCTTCGCGGGCGAACTTTTCTGGCTGGCCATCGCCCAGTAATTGGGCATAGGCATAGCGGCCACCAAAGCCGGCATAGCCGGATTCGCGGCGGCCGTTTTGCTCAACGATGACTTGGATATTCATCCGCACCAGCGGGCGCACATCCGCCGCCAGCACGCCATCACTGCGCGCCACCAGCACGGTATCCAGCGCGGCAGACAGGCTGACCATCACCTGCTGCACGCGCGGATCGAGGCTGCGCAACAGGCCATCGACGCGGCGCAGCGCCTCCACTTTGGCCTCGTTACCCAATGCATCGATTGGGTCATCGGCGCGGTACAGGCTGCGCGACGCACCCGGCGTCAATGCCTGCGCGCCGACGCTGCCGCCATCGCGGGCAATTGCCCGGGCCGAGCCGGCCGCCGCCAGCAAAGCCGGTGCATCGATCTCGCCGGAATAGGCGAAGCCGGTTTTTTCGCCGCTGATCGCCCGCACACCGACGCCCTGCTCGATCGAATGCGCACCATCTTTGACGATGCCGTCTTCCATCGACCAACTCTCGCGCCGCGAATGCTGGAAATACAAATCGCCAAAATCGGCACCGGAGGCCAGCAGATTGGCGAAGGTGCGATCAAGATCGGCAAGTGCCAGGCCGGCGGGGGCCAACAGGCGGGATTCGGCGAGCGTGAGTGCTTGGGTCATCGGGAATTGGGCTTCGGGTGTGGGTTCAATATGGGGATGATCGCTGCGAATGCCAGCGCCGCGATCAGCGTTGTTCGGCGGCGGCGGTACGCGGCTTGCTGATCACTTCAACCTTGGGCGCATCCCAAGGCCCGGTGACGCGGTAGGTTTTGGCACCGACCTCGCTCAACGGTTTTTTCAGCACCGCATTGGCCACCGCGCCCACCGCCGCGCCGACCGGGCCACCGGCAATCGCGCCGGCCACGGTCAGCAGGTTGCCGGTGCGCGGCTTGACCTCGATGGTCTGGTCGAATTGCTGGCTGCGCAGATTGGCGCTGCCTTGGATATCGATGCGCGCCGCCGGCCCCTCGATGGCGATGCCTTCGCTGCGCGCCAAACCATCGGCGAAACGCAGCTTGCCCTCGATCCGGTCGAAGGCGAAGCCCTTGTCGAAGAAGTCGCGGAAATCCAGCGTCAAGCGTTGCGGCAGGCGCGCCACGCTCAACAGACCCAGCAGGCGGCCGGCACCCGGCTCCAGCTCGCTCAACTGGCCATCCTTGACCAGCACCGCCAGATCGCCCTCGATCCGCGCTGGGTCGAAATCGGCTGGGCTGCCTGGCCAGGCCAGCGCCAACGACGCATTGCCTTGGCCCTGCTTCATCTGCCCACGCAGGCCGAACGAATCGAGCAGCGCGCCGAAATCATCGCTGCGCAATTCAGCAGAAAATTGGCTGCGCGCCGCCGCGCCGCGCCCACTCCAATTGCCGCGCACATCAACCTGTTGTTTGGGCGCACGCAGGCTGAGCGATTCCAGCTGCAGGCCGGCACCCAACGGCCGGCTGCGCAACGCCAACTGCCCCAACTCATTGCCATTGATGCGGAAATCCTGCACCGCGATATCCAACGGCGGCACCTTGGCCGGGTCGATCTCGTCAGCCAGCGCCGCGTGACCTGCGGTATTCGCCCGCACCGGCTTGGCCGCGCTGAAATCCAGCCGGTTGAAGCGCCCCGTCACCTGCGCGCCATCCACGTGCGGGATGCCCAGCGTGCCACTGATGCGCGTGCCATCAAGCTGGATTCGGCTGGCATTGCCCGCTGGCGAAACCTGCACACGGGTTTCGGCATAACGCTGGCCCAGCAACAACAGCTGGCCGGCCCGCACATCGATCTGCACCGGGCCGACATCGCCCATTCCCGCCTGATCGCCCTGCCCGCCGATAAAGCCGGCCCACGCCAGCGCATCGATCTCGGCGGCGCGGCCATCAATAATCAAGCCGTTCGCTGGCGGCGCACCACTGGCGATGGCGCTGCCCAAGGTGGCACGGATGCCGCTGCGTCCATGACGGCTGGCAGCACGTAATGCAAGACGCCGGCCAAGCGTGACATCGATCTCGCCGCCTTCAACCGGCATCGGGATGCGCACGCTGGCCGGCAAGGCCTCGCCCGCGGTTTTGCCGAGCGGCGCGGGCAGGTTGATCGCGGTGCCGACTAGATTGGAGCTCAACACCACCCGGCTTGGCACCGCACCTGCGGCATCACTGCCTTCGGGCAAGGCAACGGCTACCGTCCAATCCGAGCGCCCATCCAGATGCGGTTCAAGCCATGCCATCTCCGGCGCGTGTTGCAGCAGGCTGGCGGCGCTGAGGCTGGCGGCCAGCTCGGCCTCGAACACATGCGTGCGATCACTGACATGCGGCGCGCCGGCACGCAGGCTGAGCCGGCCGGGCTGGCCTTCATGGCGCACATTGAGGCCATCGGCGCGGAAGCCGTGGCCGTCATAACGGGCGCGGCCACGTACATCGTTGAAGGCCAGTTTCAATTCGCGCTCGCTGAGGGTAGCGCCTTCAAGATCGACCGTGCCGGCGATACGGGTCGGTGGGCCGCCATCGTACAGCGGCTGAAACAGCGAGAACGTGGCCTTGGCCGGGCCACTGGCATTGACCCGGGCAAAGGTATCGGCCAGCGTCTTGTTGAGCGGGCTCTCTTTCAAGACCGTGAGAAAGCGCGCCGCATCACCTGCCCCGCGCGCACGGATGCTGAGTTCACCATGATCAAAATCGGCGATCTCGGCGCTGATCGCCTCGATCCGCACCCCGCCCAGTTGGCCGCTGCCCTCAACCTTCATGCCGGGGCCGATGAAGGAGGCTTTCAAGCTGGCGGCCTGGATCGGCGGCCAATCCGGCTGGAAGCGCAGCTGGCCGTTTTCGATATCGGCCAAGGCCTCGAAGCGCCCGTTGTGGCCAGAGAACGCCCAATCATCCAGATCGCCGCTGACTATCGCCCGCGCATTGCGCACACGCCCACCAACCAGCGCCATATCCAGCCAATCAATCGCCTCTTTCGGCATCAGGTGGCGGATCCAGAATTTCCGCGCCACCGCCACTTGGGTGTCATCGATATTGGCGGCGATGTCGATCCACGGCCGGCTGCCATCGTTCTGAAACCACAGGCCACCGCGCGCCTCGGCGCGATAGCCTTCACCCACCAACTGCAGCGCGCCCGTACCAAAGCGCACGCCCGCGCCTTCGCGCCACAGGGCGATGGTGCCATCGGCACTGATCGGATGCGGCACGCCAAAGCCGCGCGGCCAATCAAACACCATCCGCGCTTCAGGGTCGAGGCGCAGCGCGACGCCATCGCCATCGCCACGCAACCAGCCGCCGACGCCGCTCAAGCCGGGCGAATCCGCCACCGGCAAAAAGCCCAAACCGCGCGCCTCGGCCTCGATCCATTCGATGCGCTCCCCCGTGCCACGCACGCTCAAATTGCGGATCTCGCCCTGCGGTCTGGCCCGCCCGATCCAATGACGCAGGCCGGTCGGCAGGGCATCGCCCAGATCGACCACGCCCAGCAGCGGCGCCAGCGAAATCAACGGTGCCGCAAACGCCCAACGCTCGCCATCCCGGCGCAGGGCCAGCCCATCCATGCGGGTTTCCCGGCCTTGCTGGCGCAGGCCCAGTTGCGGCATCTGCAGCGACCAGCCCTCGCCCTCGCGGGCAAACCGGCTGCGCTGCTGCAGGCGATCAAAGCGGATTTCACTTGGCACACCGGGCGCCGGGTCGGCGCTGGCCAGCACCACATCGCTCAGATCGGCCACGCTGGTGACCGCCGCCACCCGGTGCGATTTCAATTCCAGCCACGTCTGCGCACGGCCCTGTCCGGCGACCAGCATCACCCCGTGCCAGCGCAGCAATTCCGACCAACCGGCTAAATCCAAACGGCGTGCGCCAGCAAAAAAATGCCCGTCGCCGGCGCTACGATCAAAATCCAGGCTGCCGGTCAACGGCGTTTGCCCATCACGTGGCCAAGCGCGTACACCGGCGCGCACCCGTTTGCCATTGACCTGGATGCGCAAATCAATACGCGGGATTTCCACATCAATCCCACTATCGGGCGCACGCAGCTGCAAACGGCCGCCAACCACTTGCAATTCGCCCAAGCCTTCCAGCGCATCCAATGGGTTGTGCTGCGTACTCTGCCCGGGCAGGCCGCGCACATGCCATTCGCCGGCTGCGTTGCGCTCCAGCGTCAAGGCAAGGCCATGCAGGCGCAACTCGGTGAAGCGCCGCCCCGGCAGCCAGCCGGTGTAGGGCGCGAACAACACTTCGGCCTGCCCCATCGGGATCGCATCCGGGGCCGGGCCGATGCGCAAGTCGTCAAGACGCAGCAGCGGGCCACGCCGCGTCCACTGTGCATCCAGCGTGGAAAACGCCAGCGGCTGCCCGGCCTTGCGGCTCAGCCAATCCGCCACCCGCGCCGGGTTGGCCTCCAGCCAGCGCATCCCCTGCGTGGCAGCGCCATAGCTTGCCGCCAGCAACAACGCCAGCAAGGCGAAGCCGTACCAGACCGATTTGCCGGCAAAACGCAGGCTGCGGCGCAAGCGCGTCGGCATTCAACGTGCCTCGCGTGTGCGGTTGGGTGTGGCGTCAAGGCAACGCCCGATCACAGCAACACCACATCGTATTGCTCCTGCTGGTATTGCTCATCGCTTTGGAAGCGGATCGATTTGCCAAGGAATTCCTCCAACTCGGCCACCGCCACCGATTCCTCATCGGTGATCCGGTTGACCACCGCCGGCGAGGCGATCACCAACAGGCGCTCAGCATCAAACTGGCGCACCGCTCGGGTGATCTCGCGGAAGATTTCGTAGGTCACCGTCTCGCTGGTCCTCACCGTGCCGCGCCCGCTGCACTGCCCGCAAGGTTCGGAAAGCTGGCGCTCCAAACTCTCGACCGTGCGCTTGCGGGTCATTTCCACCAAGCCCAACGGCGAGAAATCGTAAACGGTGGTTTTGGCGTGATCCTTGACCAGCGATTTTTCCAACATACGCAGCACTTGCCGGCGATGCTCGGGATCATGCATATCGATGAAATCGATGATGATGATGCCACCCAGATTGCGTAGGCGCAGCTGCCGTGCCAACGCCTGCGCCGCCTCCAGATTGGTGCGATAGACGGTTTCTTCCAGCGTCTTCTGGCCGAGAAAACTACCGGTATTAACATCCACCGTGGTCATCGCCTCGGTCTGGTCGATCACCAGATAGCCGCCCGATTTCAGCGGCACATTTTTTTGCAGCGCACGTTGGATTTCATCCTCGACGCCATACAGGTCGAAGATTGGGCGCGCGCCAGCATAGTGTTCGATACGATCAGCCAGCCCGGCCTGCGCATCGCCCGCGCCTACCCCCATACCCGGCATGTAGTGTGCAGCGAATGCACGCAGTTTCTCGAATGTCTCGCGTGAATCGACGCGCACCTTTTCCACATCGCGGCGGATCAAATCGCGCACCGCACGCAGCGGCAAGCTGAGGTCTTCATAGACGCATTCGCCCACCTTGGATTCGCGCGAGCGTTGCTCGATCAGCGCCCAGACCCGGCTCAGATAGGCGATATCCTCGGCCAAGGCTTCCGATGGCTGGCCCTCGGCATTGGTGCGCACGATGTAACCGGCGGCCGATGGCATCGATAGCTCGCCCACCAGCGATTTCAGCCGCGCCCGCTCGGTGCCATCCTCGATCCGCGCCGATACGCCGATCACCCGCGATTGCGGCAGCAGCACCAGATAGCGCGAGGGGATGCTGACTTGCGTGGTCAGCCGCGCGCCCTTGCTGCCGATTGGGTCTTTCAATACCTGCACCACGATGTCTTGGCCATCGCGCAGCAATTCGGTAATCGGCCGCACTGGCTGCGGTGCCTGGGTGGCATCCTCCAGGTGCTGGCCATCGTTGCCGACCGCCGCATTGGGGCGATGGATATCGTTGGCGTGCAAAAACGCCGCACGCTCCAGCCCGATATCCACGAACGCCGCCTGCATCCCCGGCATCACCCGCTGCACCTTGCCTTTGTAGAGATTGCCCACCACGCCACGCTGGCCACCGCGCTCGATATGCAGCTCTTGCAGCATGCCGTTTTCCACCACCGCAACGCGCGTTTCACGCGGGGTGACGTTGACCAAAATCTCCTCGCTCATCCAATCACCCCGAACTCACGCAGCAGGGCATCGGTCTCGAATAGTGGCAGGCCCATCACCCCGGAATGGCTACCAGCAAGATGGGCGATAAATGCTTGCGCCGCGCCTTGGATGGCGTAGCCACCGGCCTTGCCCTGCCATTCGCCCGTGGCGATATAGCGGGCGATGCGCGCCTCATCCAACGCATCAAAGCGCACCTCGGAAACCGAATTACGCTGGGCTTCGCGCGCGGCCGTCAGCAGCCAAAGCGAGGTAATCACGGTATGCGTGCGCCCGGATAAGCGGCGCAACATGGCAGCCGCCTCCTTGGCATCGGCGGGTTTGCCGAATACCTCATCATCCAGAATCACTTCGGTATCGGCGCCCAGCACGCAGGCATTGGGCACGGCCACCACTTTCAGCAGGCCGGCGCCGGCTTTTTCCCGCGCTACCCGGCTGACGTAGGCAGCCGCGGGCTCGCCCGGCGCGCGGCGCTCGGGGATATCGAGTTCGAGGAGGCCGAAATCCACCCCAAGACGGGTCAGGAGTTCGGCGCGGCGGGGGGATCGAGAGGCGAGATGCAGCATGGATGCAGGATAACCCGGCCAAGCTGCATCCAAGGCGACTATGCTGGCAGAAATGAACGGTCGGCAACCCGAGGCCGGCCGCCAACCCCGCTGCTTGTCACGGCTCGTTCACTGCAGGGCTTCCACCCTTTACCTCTCTCGACAGGAGCCATCCATGAATTTTCGTCCTTTGATCCTCGCCATCGCGCTTGCCGTCGGCAGCACCGGAGTTCTGATGTCCAGCAATGCCCACGCCCAGTCTGCACCTATTGCCAACGCCAGCGGCACCCTGCTCTCGGTCAGCGCCGAAGGCAGCAGCCAGCGCGTGCCGGACATCGCGATGATTTCCACCGGCGTGGTTAGCCGCGCCGCCGATACCGCCAGCGCAATGCAGAAGAACGCCGAGGAAATGCACAAGGTCATGGCCGCACTCAAGAAGGCGGGAATCGCCGAGCGCGATATCCAGACCAGCGGCATCAACCTCAGCCCGCAATACCACTACGAGCAAAACCAGCCGCCGCGCATCACCGGCTACGAGGCGCGCAATACAGTAAGCGTCAAAGTGCGCGATCTTTCGCGATTGGGCCGCATCCTCGATACGCTGGTGGCCGAAGGTGCCAACGAGATCAGCGGCCCCAGCTTCCAGCTCGATAAACCCGACGAAGCTTATGACGAAGCCCGCCGCCAAGCCCTGGACAAAGCACAGGTACGCGCGCAGCTCTACGCCAAGGCACTTGGCATGAAGGTGCGCCGGATTGTCAGCATCGATGAATCCGGCGGCGGTTTCCGGCCGCCGGTGATGTACGGCGCGATGCGTGCGATGGCCGCCGCCCCCGAAGCCAAGATGGATACCTCGATTTCGCCCGGCGAGAGCAGCGTCTCGGTCAACCTCAATCTGGTATTTGAACTGGGGCAGTAAGTAAGGCAGAACACGCGCATTGGGGCATCGAGGCGGAACCCCGCCGGATCGACGTCCCCAGTTTCATCGCGCTGCCATCCACCACGACGGGCCTTTCGAGGCCCGTTTTTCTTGCCACCCCATTTCACAACCCCGTTTGCCCGCGTCGCGCGTTGACCCTCATGCACCCACCTTCAGGAGCGCAGCATGGTCAACACGATTTCCACCCCGCGTATCAAACACGACAACCTGCGGCTTGATCCAGCGCGCATTTCCGGCCTCAGTGCAGCGATCGCGGTGCATGTCATCGCACTGGGCTTGTTGACGTTGAGCGTGCAGCCACCGGCAGCGACACCCATCGTCGAGCCGCGGACGCCGGTGGTCATGATCGAACCAAAACCCGAGCCCACCGAGAAGCCCCCGGTTGAGCTGCCGATCGAGACGAAGCCGATCAGCGCGATGCCCAAACCGCCAGTCGCGCAGCCGGCACCGCCGATCATTACCCACAGCGAAACCGCGCGCGCCGTCGATATCGCGGTTGTGCCGGCCACGACGGAATCGCTCATCACCGTGCCGGATACAGGCGCGACGGCAGCCGAGACTGGCGGCGGCCATGCAACGCCGGTCACCGGCATCGCGCTGCAATATCGGCATAACCCGCCGCCGCTGTACCCGCGTGAGGCGCTGCGCCAGCAATGGCAGGGCACGGTGCTGCTGCGGGTGACGGTAGACGAGGCCGGCAACCCGGTGCAGGTCGAGATCGAGACCAGCAGTGGCCATCGGGTGCTGGACCGGGCCGCCCGCGATCAGGTGTTGCGCCAGTGGAAATTTGTACCGGCGATGCACAACGGCCACGCCATGCGTGCGATTGGCCGGGTGCCGGTCAGCTTCGCGTTGTCAGGTTGATCTCAGGCGCGGTGGTAGGGGTGATTGCTCAGCATCGATTGGGCGCGATACAACTGCTCGGCCAGTAGCAGACGCACCAGCATATGCGGCAGGGTCAGCGGGCCGAGTGACCAACTCTCATCGGCGCGGGCAATCACCTCGGGCGCATGGCCTTCGGGGCCGCCGATCAGGAAGGCCAGATCGCGGCCCTGCCCGCGCCAATGTTCAAGGCGTTCGGCCAGTTTTTCCGAGCTCCACGGTTTGCCGCGGCCATCCATCGCCACCACCCATGCCGCTTTCGGGATCGCCGCCATCACCCGCTCGCCCTCCTCGGCCATCGCCCGCACCGGGTCGCGGCCCTTGCCACGCACACCGGGGGCGATTTCGATCAACTGCACGGGCAGGCCGTGCGAGAGGCGTTTTTGGTATTCGGCAAAGCCTTCCGCCACCCAGCCGGGCGCGCGCTCACCCACCGCGATCAGGCTGGCTTTCACCGCTGTTGCCCGTGATGATCAGTAATCGGTTTGCGGCGGCTCGTCGCCGACTGTCCACAGCCGCTCCAGCGCGTAGAACTCACGCACGCGCGGCAGCATCACATGGACGACGACATCGCCCAGATCGACCAGCACCCACTCGGCTTCTTGCTCGCCTTCGACGCCTAGCGGCTGGTAATCAAGCTGTTTTGCGAAGCGCACCACTTCATCGGCAATCGATTTGACGTGGCGGGTCGAGGTGCCGGAGGCGACCACCATGTAATCGCAGACGCTGCTTTTGCCGCGCACATCAATATCGACCACATCCAGACCCTTGAGGTTTTCCACCGCGGCCAGTGCGGTTTTCAACAACACATCCACCGGCGGCGCGGGGTTGGGCGGAGTGGTTTTGACGACGTGGGCTTCGCTGGACAAGTTGGGCGTTCTCGCGTTGGGATGGAGAGATTCTAGCGCGGATGGCGGGTCGGGCCGTCATACCGCGCCATACAGATGCTGCTGGGTGATGTATTCGGCAACCGTTGCCGGCAGCCATGCGCGCCATGCAGGGTCACCGTTGGCGATCATCCGCCGCAGCGCGCTGGAGGATTCCGCGCGCAACGGCAGCGGCAATCGATACAGGCCGCCGGCTGGCGAGCGATGCAAATCGCTGGGCTGCTCGCACCAGCGTTCGGCGGCGAAATCGGCCAGCGGCGCTGGCAGTGTGTGTGCATGCAACGGCGAGCCGGGGCGCTCGGCGATCACGATATGGGCGTAATCGCTCAATGCGCGCCAGCTGCGCCAGCTGGTTAGCGCAAGGAAACTATCGGCACCGATCAGGATCGCCAGCGGTACGTCTTGACCCAACTCCGCGCGCAATTCGCGCAAGGTATCGATCGTCCAAGACGGGCCGGCGCGGCGTAATTCGCGCACATCGAATTGCAGGCCCGGCCGCTCGGCGATGGCGAGCTGCAGCATCGCCAAGCGTTGTTCGGCGCTGGCGGCGGTAGCGGGCTTGTGCGGTGGGTCGGCCGCTGGCATCAGCCAGACATCCGCATCAAGCGATATGCGCGCGGCATCGGCGACCGCCAGATGACCGTTATGGACCGGGTCGTAACTACCGCCGTATTGGATGCGCAGGCTCATCGGGCTATCGGGTTATCGGGCAATATGGGTCGCGAGCATGGCTCGCTCCTACGGGGACAAGCCATGCGCGCGACTGGCGGCAACCGCCTGCACGGCTTGCAGCAAGCGCCAACCCATGCGTCATCCGGCCAGCAACGCCTGCGCCCGTGGCTCGGCGACCGCCACCATCAGCCGCTCCAGCGCCAGCCACGGGTCACCGGCGGCGCGGCCCTTGGCCATCCGGTCAACGTGCCCGGCCTGCGCCAGAAACCGGCTCCAGCGGGCGGCATCGTGACGCTTGAGCGCACGCAGATAGATCGCCTGCTTGGCATCCCAAATGCGTTGCGCCTTGAATTCGGCACCCAGATTGCCGCCACGCGCCTGCAACTGGGCCAGCCGTTCGCTGACTTGCAGCTCGCGCACCACCATGCCGAGCAGGGCCGGCACCGCCTCGCCTTCGGCACGCAGGCCGGCCAACACGCGCACCACCTGCGCCGGCTGGCCGTTGAGCGCGGCATCGGTCAGGCGGAATACATCGTAGCGTGCGGCATCGGCCACCAGGGTTTGCATGCTGGCAGCATCCAGCACGCGGCCTTCGGCCAGCAGCGCCAGTTTGTCGATTTCTTGCGCGGCGGCCAGCAGATTGCCATCCACCCGTGCCGCCAGTTGGTTGATCGCATCGCGCTCGGCGCGCACGCCCTTGGCACGCAGGCGGCGCTCCAGCCAATCGACCAATTCATGCGGTTTGACCGCCCACGCGATGGCGACATGGCCAAGGCGGGCAATCGCCTCGCTCCATTTGCCGGCGTGCGCCTTGCTCCAATCGTTGGCGATGATGAGCAGGGTCACGCCTTCGGGCGGGTCGGCGCAGAACTCGGCGATCACCGCCGCGCCCTCTTTGCCCGGCTTGCCGCTGGGCAGACGCAATTCGATCAGGCGTTGGCGGGAAAACAGGCCGAAGCTGCCAAACGCCGCCTGCAGCGCATTCCAATCAAAATCGCGGCCATCGGCATCAAACACCTCGCGCTCGTCGCAGCCGGCGGCGCGGGCCGTGGCGCGCACGGCATCGGCGGCCTCCAATACTTTCAGCGGCTCGACCCCGGCGATCAGATACGCCGGCCGTAATGCCTCGTTGGGCAACTGGGTGAGCAGGCGTTCGGTATTGAGTTCCACGTCGGGTCAGTTCACCGGCGGCGGGGTGATGTGCTCGCTGTTGCGCTCCAAGGGCCGGGTGGCGGCAGCAACCCGGCGCAGGATCGCGGCCACCATGTCCCTGCGCAATTCCTTGGCCAGCAAATCCGCCTCGTTATCGGTACCGATCGAATCGGAGGCCGGGGCCAGATAATCACGTGACAATTCCACCACCTGCTGCGGCACGACCACCCGGTCATTGCCATCACGCAGGGCAAAGACCACGGCATAGCGCAGGCTGAATTCCTGCGCGCGGCCCTGCGAATCCAGACTGATCGGCAGATTGCCCCAGCGCTCGGACAGCACTTCCAGCCGTGCCACGCCCTGGACGGCGGTGGGGTCGGCCGGGGCGGCGGCACCGGCACGGGTCATCGCATCGGCCAGCGATTGGCCAAGCGGGCTGTAGGGATCCTGCGAAATCACCCGCACTGGGCCGATATCCATTGGCAGATCCAGCGGCTGGCGCAAATGGAAACCACAACCGGCAAGCAGCAGGACAAGGGCGGGCGCGATCAACTTTTTCATGGCGGCAGTCTGGACGATGCTGGGGTTATCGGCAATGGCGCAGGCTGAACGGCAGCCCGCGCCATCCTCATCAGGCGGCGACGATATTGACGATCTTGCCCGGCACCACGATCACTTTCTTCACCGTCATCGCGGCCAGGAAGGCGGCGACCGCAGGCTCGGCCAAGGCGGCCGCCTCGACGGTTTCGCGGCTGGCATCGGCGGCGATCTCGATCGTGCCGCGCAGCTTGCCGTTGACTTGCACGGCCAGCGTCAACGCATCGCGCACCAGTGCGGCCGGGTCGGCGGCGGGGAACGGCAGGTCTTCCAGCACCGCTTCCGGGTTGCCCAACACTTGCCACAGCGCGTGGCTGATATGCGGGGTGATCGGGTTCAACATCAGCACCAGCGCTGCAAAGGCTTCATGACGCACGGCGCGGCCCTGCCCGCTCATGTCGGCAAATTTGCCGACGTGGTTGAGCAGCTCCATGCAGGCGGCAATCGCGGTATTGAAGCTGTGGCGGCGGCCGTAATCATCGCCCACTTTCTGGATCGTCTCGTGAGTCTGGCGGCGCAGGGTTTTCTGGATGATCGGGCTGCGCGGCGTGCGCATGTACATCACGCCACAATCGGCGCAGGAAGCGGCTCATGCCTTCGACGCCAGCCTCGTTCCATTCCAGCGATTGCTCGGGCGGCGCGGCAAACATCGAGAACAGGCGCACGGTATCGGCACCGAATTTCTCCACCATCGTTTGCGGGTCAACACCGTTGTTCTTTGATTTCGACATCTTTTCGGTGCCGCCAATCAAAACCGGCTGGCCATCGGTTTTTGAACGGGCACCGATCACCTTGCCCTTGTCGTCACGCTCAAGTTCAACATCGGCCGGGCTGATCCATTCCTTCGCGCCGTTGCTGGCCTCGCGGTAGTAGGTATCGGCGATCACCATGCCTTGGGTCAGTAGGCGGCTGGCCGGCTCATCGCTGTGCACCAGCCCCTCATCACGCAACAGCTTGTGATAGAAGCGGAAATACATCAGGTGCAGGATGGCGTGCTCGATGCCGCCGATGTA
>JAUNTK010000067.1 GCA_030538735.1 Pseudomonadota bacterium | reverse complement strand
CCGCCACGACACCGCGCAATCCGAGTTTGTCGCCACACGCGAGGCGCGCGATGCCACGCTGGATATGCCCAAACTGATCCTGCCCTCGGTGCAGGTCAATATCCGCGCCGGTGCGATGCCCGAAGCAGAAGCCAACGGCGTGCGCTATTTGAAGATCCCGATCGACACGATTTAATCATCGGCTCACAGCATCGGCCACCCCCATCAGCACACGCAAAGGAGCGTTTCATGCCCACCTTGTTTACCCCGGTTTCGGCCATCGTCGGCGGCCTGTTGATCGGCTTGGCCGCCGCCGCGCTGTATCTCGGCATCGGCCGCATTGCCGGCATCAGCACTATCTTTTTTTCATCGATCTACCAACGCGCTGAACGCAGTTGGCGGCTGGTGTTTCTGCTTGGCCTGATGCTGGGTGCCGCGCTTTGGTTGTGGAGCGTCGATGGGCTGATGCCGCACTCGCCGGTCGCTTTGCCGTGGTTGTTGGCGGCTGGCCTGTTGGTCGGTGCCGGCGCGCAACTTGGCAACGGCTGCACCAGCGGGCATGGCATCTGCGGCAACGCGCGCTTCTCGCGGCGCTCGCTGCTTGCCACCGGCATCTTCATGCTGAGCGGCATCGCCACCGTGTATCTACTCAACCACGTGCTACCGAAGGTGCTGGCATGAAGCGCGACCAACTCTTGGCCGCCGCCGTCGCCGGCCTGTTGTTTGGCGCTGGGCTGGCGATCTCCGGGATGACCGATGCGCGCAAGGTGGTCAATTTTCTGGATATTGCCGGCCATTGGGACCCTTCGCTTGGCCTGGTGATGATCGCCGCGCTGGCCGTCACGGTGCCGGCCTTTGCGTGGGCACGGCATCGGCAACGCACGCTTGATGGCCAGCCGCTGCCCGCCCCACCCGCGCGCAGCATTGACCGCCGCTTGATTGCCGGCAGCACGCTGTTTGGCATCGGCTGGGGGATCGCTGGCTGGTGTCCCGGCCCGGCGCTGGCCAATCTGGGCGCAGGCAGTCTGGATGCGCTGTGGTTTGTGTTGGCGATGCTGGCCGGTGGCGCGTTGGTCCGGCGTATCCCGCCAGCGCGCACCGGCTGATCATTTTTCCACCACGGCGCGGCCATTGACCTGCCGGAACACGAAGCTCTCGACTTCCGAATACGGCAGCGGCTCGGCGATGCCATTGCGCGTGCGCGTCAGCGGCGCAAAATGCCAGCCTTTGAGCGCATCGACGGTCGCGCTGATGAACTCCGGCTCGACCTCATCGGCATTCAACGGCGTCACGCTGACGACGCCGCCGGTGACATCCACCACCATCCTCACCCGCACCGTCACCGGCGGCAATTGGCGTGCCAATAGCGCGACTGGGTACACCGGGGCTGGACATCGGCATGGCTGACGCGGCCATCCGCCGTGATCGTGAGCAGCACTTTGACGCTTCCAGTCACACCGGCTCTCATCGCCTCGATGGGATAGATCGGAGCGACGCGGTGGATGACTTCGGTGGATATGGCCGAGGCAGACTGCCCGGTTTGCGGCGCTTGCCGGGCCGCTTTTTCATGGCTCACGCAGGTGGCGATGTTGTTTTCGGAATCGATCTGCACCGCACCCGCGCATGTCCATCGATCATCCGATTCGCGGACAAAATCACCGCGCATTTCGACATGATCGGCCGGGCTTGCAAATGTGACTGGTGACTTTGCCGGTGCCTGTTCCGCCACCGCCGCCATCTCCTCGGCCATCGCCAGTGAGGCTTCGGCATCACGCGGCACGATCACCAGCGTCATATCGACGCCATTGAACCCGCCACCCGGCAGTTCTTCGCCCAGCTTGATCTGCGCCGGGTGATTATTGGCCATCACCAACATCGGCGAACGCGGCATTTCGCCTTGTCGCAGCACCCGCGTTTGCACGCGGAAGGCCAGTTTGTCGCGATAGCGCACCGGCTTGACCGTGCCAGTCACCCGCACATCGTCCTGATGAAATGCGAACTCATCGCCATACGTTTCATCAAGCGCAAACGTGCGTGGCGCAGCGCCATCCATGCTCAACTGCACGCTCAGCCGGTAATCACCCTGCGCATTGGGCAGCGAGGCACCGGCTGCGCTCATGGTTGGTGGCTGCGCAGCCCACGCCGCATACGCAGCCGTCACGGCCAACACACCGGCAAGCAGCACGCCACAACGACGCAGGCGCGGTTTGGGCAAAGTTTTCTGGATCTGCATCACGCGCTCCTTCAAGGGATGGGTTTGGCCCCAATGGCAGCCCAACGGTAGCGATTCGCTGGCAAGCTGGGTCTTGAACATGGCACTGGCGTAGGCGCGGCGCGCATCGGACTCGGCGGCGATCACGCGCGCGTCGCAGGCCAATTCCTGATCGTGGCGATAACGTCCGGCGGCCCAATGCAGCAGCGGGTTGAACCAAAACAACGCGCGCAGCAGCACCATGCCGGCATTGCACAGGCTATCCAACGAACGCCGATGGGCGGATTCGTGGCGCAGCATCAGGCGGCGTTCGGTGGCGTCGTAGCGGTCATCAAAATCGGCCGGCACCACGATGCGCGGCCGCAGCACACCCACCAAGGCCGGCAACCCGGCGCTGGTTGCTGCCCGCCAACAGCCTGCGTGATCGGGCGCAAGCCGGCCCAGTGCGCGCATAAAGCGATACTGCTGCCAAACAACCGCGGCCAACATCGCCAGCACACCCGCGCACCATGCGGCGAACCACCACGGGGTGGCATCGAAGGCGCTGGCTTGTGCAAACTCGGCCTCGGCAAACGTCATGCCGATCACCGCCTGCGCTGCCGGCAATACCAGCGCCGTCTCAGGTGCGGGCCACAGGCTGCCGATCAACGAGGCAGGCAACAGCAGCCACAACGCATGCGCGGCCACCGCCCCACATGCCCGCCGCAGCGGCTTGCGCAAGATCAGGATGACGATCAGCGCAACACTGCTGGCCAGCGTCGCCAGTTTCAGCCATGCGAAAAATTCAGCGATGCTGACCATCGTCCAGTTCCTCGATCAGTTGGCGCAATTCGGCGATGTCTTTCTTCGATAGCTTGCGGTGCGCGGAGAAATGCGCCACCAACGGCGCGACCCGGCCACCAAACAGCCGCCCAAGCAGGCTTTCGCTTTCATCCAGCAACCAGTCTTCGCGCTTCAACACCGGCGCATACAGATACCGGCGGCCCTCGCGCTCGGCACTGACCGCGCCCTTGTTGAGCAGGCGGTTGAGCAGCGTCTTGATGGTGGGCTCTTGCCAGTGATGCGTCGCCGCCAGTGCCGCCACCACCTCATCCGAGGTCTGCGGTGCGCGCCGCCACAGCACTTGCATCACTTCTGATTCGGCATCGCTGATTTGCATGATTGTTTACACCTGTAATTTTTTCTGAAATTACGCCTGTAATTTTTTGATGTCAAGCCCGGCCGTATGCGTTGCTTGGCCGCGCTGGATCAGTTGATTGGCGGTGGTGGCGGCACCGAGCCGGGCTTGAGCTTCAATGCCGGATCGACGACCCCGGCAATTTCATCGGCCAATTGCAAGGCCGGCTCATCCGCGCGATTCATGTTGCTCAAAACCAACACCGCCAGACCACGGCCGGGAAAACGCAGCAATTTGTGGCGAAAACCACGGCTCTCGCCGCTATGCCATTGGCGCAGATGGCCGTTGGCGTGATCGATGAACCAGCCCTGCCCGTAGCCAACGCCCGGTGCGCTTTCGATCGGCACGGCGCGGAACATCGCCTCGCGCTGCGCCGCATCCAGCACCTCATCGCCATCCAACGCGATCAGCCACGCCGTCATGTCATCGAGCGATGCGTAGATGCCGCCATCGCCGCCGGTGGCGCTGGTGTTGCTTTGGTCGCTCAGCCTCGCCCGGCCATCGGCCACGCCGTAGCCGTACACCCGGTTTGGGATCGGCCCGCTGCCCTGCATCACACTGCTGCGCATACCGGCAGGCTGAAACAGGCGCGAAACCAGATAGTCATTGAGCGGCATCGCGCTGCGTTGCTCGACGATCAAGCCCAGCAATACATAGCCGGTATTGCTGTAACCGAACGCACTGCCGGGGGCGAACAGCGTGCCGTCTTGTGCCTTGCTGATGGCGAGGATTTCCGCATCAGAAATCTGCGTGCTGCGATTTGCATCCATCAGGTCTTCGTAATCGCGCAGGCCGGCACGGTGGTGCAGCAGGTGATCGATGCTGATGCTGCGCCCGTAATCCGGAAAATCGGGGAACACATCGACCAGGCGTTCATCAAGCCGCAGCCGGCCCTCGCGCACCAGCATCGAAATGGCGGCCGCGGTGAAATGCTTGGAAAGCGAAGCCAGCCGGAAGCTGCTGCCGCCATCGATGTGCTCGCCTGTTTCGATCTGCGCCATGCCGGCAGCACGCGCATACAGCACGCCGCCATCCTTGATGACGGCGACGGCCACGCCCGGCATATCGGTACCTTGAAACGGCGCGACCAGCGCATCGATGTCGGCCCGCCAACCGCTGACGGGCGGTGCCTGTGAACTGCCCGCACAGGCGCTCATCGCCAACACCAGCGCCCAAGACGCGATGCGGCGATGGAGGCGCATCGGCACATCAGCCCAGCGATGCAGCCGCAGCCACCACCTTGTCAACGGTGAAGCCGAAGCGCTCGAACAATTCGCCGGCCGGGGCCGAGGCGCCATAACGCTCCATGCCGATTACCACGCCATCGAGCCCGACATATTTGCGCCAGAAATCGCCGGTACCGGCTTCGATGGCGACGCGCTTGCGGCAGGCATTGGGCAGCACTGCCTCGCGGTAGTCGGCCTCTTGGCGATCAAACACATCGGTGGATGGCATCGATACCACGCGAGTCTTGGGGCCGAGCTGTACGGCCGCCTGCATCGCCAGATCGACTTCCGAGCCGGTCGCGATCAGGATGATCTGCGGCGCGCCATCGCTATCTTTCAGCACGTAACCACCACGGGCGATGCCCCGCAGTTGTTCGTCATCGCGGGCCTGATGCGGCAGGTTTTGGCGCGAGAAGATCAGGCAGCTTGGGCCGTCTTTGCGCTCGATGGCGGCGCGCCAGCTGACCGCCGATTCCACTGCATCGCACGGCCGCCAAACATCGTTATGCGGGATGTAGCGCAGGCTGGCCAGATGCTCGATCGGCTGGTGGGTTGGGCCGTCTTCGCCCAAGCCAATCGAATCGTGGGTATAGACGTGGATGGCATGCGCGCCCATCAGCGCACTCATCCGCACTGCGTTGCGCGCGTAATCGCTGAAGACGAGGAAGGTGGCGTCATACGGGATAAAGCCGCCGTGCAGCGTCATGCCGTTGCTGATCGCGGTCATGCCAAATTCGCGCACGCCGTAATAGATGTAGTTGGCGTTGGCATCATCGCTTTGCACATCCTTGCTGCCACTCCACAGGGTGAGGTTGGAGTGCGCCAGATCGGCCGAGCCGCCGACCAATTCCGGCAGCGCCGGGGCGAAGGCTTCAATCGCCATCTGCGATGCCTTGCGACTGGCCACCACCGGGCCTTCGGCCTGCAATTTAGCGATGTAATCATCGGCGATACCGGCAAAGCCCTGCGGCAATTCGCCCGCCATGCGGCGATTGAATTCTTCGGCCAGTTCGGGATGCGCGGCCGCGTAGGCATCAAACGCCTGCTGCCAATCGGCTTCGCGCTGCTGGCCGGCTTCGATGCCGCTCCAGCCCTGCATGATCGCGGCGGGGATTTCAAACGGGCCGTATTTCCAATCCAGCTGCTCACGGGTCAGCTGGATTTCATCCTTGCCCAGCGGCGCGCCGTGTACGGATTCTTTGCCGGCCTTGTTGGGCGAGCCAAAGCCGATCGTGGTACGGGTGCAGACCAGCACCGGCTTGTCGCTGGATTTGCGCGCAGTCTGGATCGCGGTTTCGATTTCGTGCGGGTCGTGGCCGTTGACGTTGCGGATCACCTGCCAGCCATAGGCCTCGAAGCGCGCGGCGGTGTCATCGGTAAACCAGCCCTGCACTTGGCCATCGATGCTGATGCCGTTGTCATCCCAGAACGCCACCAGCTTGTTCAAGCCCCAGGTGCCGGCCAGCGAGGCGACTTCGTGGCTGATGCCTTCCATCAGGCAACCATCGCCCAGGAACACCCAGGTGCGGTGATCGACGATGGCATGCCCATCGCGGTTGAAGCGCTGCGCCAACAATTTCTCCGCCAGCGCCATGCCCACGGCATTGGCCAAGCCTTGGCCAAGCGGGCCGGTGGTGGTTTCGATGCCGGTGGTGACAAAATTTTCCGGGTGGCCCGGTGTTTTCGAGCCGGATTGGCGGAAGTTCTTCAGTTCTTCAAGCGGCAGATCGTAGCCGGTCAGATGCAAGAGCGCATAGATCAGCATCGAGCCGTGGCCGTTGGAAAGCACGAAGCGGTCGCGGTTCAACCAGCCCGGGTTGGCCGGGTTGTGCGCCAGATGATCGCGCCACAGCACTTCGGCGATATCGGCCATGCCCATCGGCATGCCCGGATGCCCGGAATTGGCCGCCTGCACGGCGTCGATGGCGAGGAAACGGATCGCGTTGGCAAGGTCGCGACGGGTCGGCTCAGTCATGGCATCGAAATCAGCAGCGCCCGCGGATCGGGGCCGGGCTATTGTCCCATGTCGGGGCATGGAAGGCAGGTGGCCGCAGCTTGCGTGCCTTGCCAAACAACAAGGCCCGCATCACGGCGGGCCTTGTGGCGATGCACTCGGATCAGCGCATGCGGTTGTAGTTGTCCACGGCGCTGTTGTAATTGCGCACGGCATCGTTGAAGCGGCGCGGGTTGCTGCGCGCTTCGCGATACTTACCGGCCATCTGCTCCAGATCGGACGCAATGCTCATGTAATTCTCGATCATCGGCAGGGTGCGCTGATTGCGCTCGGTCGCGGCTTGGTCGGCGGCCTTGCGCGTGGCGTGTTCGCTGCGTATGCCTTCGATGCCTTTTTCCATTTCCGCCAGATAACCATTGGCTTGCTCGATCTTGGCCGGGTTCTTGAAATCGTCCTCACTCTCGAACACACCGAGAATGTTTTTGCCCGCCTCCAGGGCATTGAGTGTGTGCAATTCCAGCAGTTTGCCTTCGGCGGCAAATTTGGCCGCATTCTTCTTCTGCATTTCCTTGGACAGCACATCCACTTCGGCATTGAACTTGGCCAGAGCGGCTTCAAGCGCATCGATACCCGCCAAATACTGCGGCAACATGCGCTTGCCCTCGGCACCGGCATCGTCCTCGTATTTGCGCGCGGTGTTGTAAGCCTCCAGCGCTTTCCAGTTGGGCAGGTATTGATCGACAACCTGCCTGAGCTCCCGCGCCGCTGCATCGGCCGCCGCGGTTTCGGCGGGCATCGCCAGGGCTTCGTCCAGCAACTCCATGGTGTTGCTGCTGAACACACTGGAGTCGCGTCGTATCTTGGTGAAATCGCCGCCTTTCGCTTTCTGGATGTCTTCCTCACGCCAGCGCTGGGCGGTTTCGGTGATCGCGACCTCGTTGAACCCACGCAATCGGTTGGCCGCATTGATGTAGGCGTTGGCCTTCTTGACCCAGACTTGATCGGCATCGTCCTTGCTGGCAGCGGCATCACGCCCCTTGCTGCTGTCGGTCGTGGCCGATCCGGCGGCTGCGGCTTCGGTGGATTCTGGTTTCTTGCAGGCCGGCAGCAACGCGGCAATCGCCAGTGCCAGCAGGGGGGCTTTCAACATCGTTCGCATCGGGGATCCTTGGTTGGGGGGGCAGGCAAACACTAACCGCGATTGCGCCATGTGGCGAGATTTGCCCGTCACCGTCGCTGCGTGATGGGCGGGCATCGAGCCGCTGATCGTTACACGGAGCCCGGCGGGCCGCGTGACAAACGCACTTCACCGGCATCGATATCACCACTGCCGGCCGCATCCACCGGCTCGCCCTTGGCGACAACGGCCGACAGCACCAGATCGCCGGTGACATTGACCGTGGTACGGCACATGTCGAGCAGGCGATCAACGCCCAGGATCAGGCCGATGCCTTCTGGCGGGATGCCGAACATCGCCAGAATCATCGCGATCACCGGCAACGAGCCACCCGGCACGCCAGCCGCGCCGATCCCGCCCATCACGCACAGGCCGAGGATCATCATCTGCTGGCCGATACTGAGTTCGATGCCGAAAAACTGGGCGAGAAACAGCACGGTGATGCCTTCAAACATCGCCGTGCCATTCATGTTGGCAGTTGCGCCGAGCGTGCAGACAAAGCGCGCCACCCGGCGCGGGATGCCCAGCCGTTCTTCCGCACACATCAGGGTGGTCGGCAGGGTGGCACTGGAGGACGAGGTGGAGAACGCGGTCATGATCGCCGGCTGCGCGCCCTTCATGAACGCCAGCGGCGAGCGCCGCGCCATCACCATCACCAAAATCGGGAAGACCACGACAAAGTGGAAGCCAAGTGCGGCAATGACGGTGCCGACGTACTTCGCCAATTGCACCAGCACATCGAACCCGAGCTTGGCGGTGACGCTGAACAACAGCGCCGCCACGGCATACGGGGCAAGACGAATCACCCAGTCGATCAACTTCAGGCAGATGTCGTACAGGCCCTGACAGACCAGCACGAAATGTTCGGTAGCGCGGTTGCGTATCACCGTTGCGGCCAAGCCCACCATCAATGCAAAGAACATCACCGCGATCAAATCGCCCGAGGCCGCTGCTGCCACCGGGTTGCGCGGCACGATATTGAGCAGGATGTCGATACCCGACGGTGCCTCCTTGGCTGACGCTACCACGCGCTGGGTGTGATCGACGGTTTGTGCGACCAGCATGGCGTGCGCCTCCGGCGACAGGCCGACACCGGGCTGGAACAGATTGACCGCCACCAGACCAATGGCGACGGCAATCGTGGTGACCAAAAGCAGCCAGAACAGCGTACGCAAGCCGATCCGGCCCAGTGATTGCGGATCGCCGATTTCAACCACGCCAAGCACCAGCGCCGAGAACACCAGCGGCACCACCAGCATGAACAACAGGCGCAAAAACACCTGCCCGACCGGGTCGGTGACATAGGTGGTCAGGCTCTCAAGCCAGCTGGCATCGGCGGCGTAGAAGTTGGCCAGCAAACCGAATACGGTGCCCACTACAAAGCCGATCAGCATCTTCCAATGCAGCGGCAGGCGGTTGTGTTGGCGGATATTCCCGGACATGCGTATTCCCCGATTCAAGGCCGCGAGCTTAGCAAACCGTGGCGCTTACTCGGGATACAGCGGCGGCAACAGCGGCTTGCCCGGCCGTACCGAGGGCCGCCAATCCGGCCCGGGCGAAAACGCGATGCGCAGCGCGATGCGGGCGGCTTCTGCATCGCCATCGCCCCACAAGGCCGCTTGCAACTGATCCAGCGCTGCACGCTGGCTGGCGTTATCGAGCCTGATAACGGCGGCGGCAAGATCAGCGGCAGGCGGGCTCGCCATCGCCGGGATCAGGCGGGCGATCTCGGCCAGTTCGCCGGCATCGATGGCGCGACGCAAGCGGGCCAGCGTAGGCGCAGGTTCGGGCGCGGCATCCGGCACAGCCGCATCACCTTCCTGCGTCACGGGCTGTGCCCGCGCCATGCGGTAACGCTGCCACCACCACGCTGCCAACCCGGCAACGATCAGCAACGGTATGGTCGCTAACCACCACCACGCAGCAAGGCGCGAGCCGGGCAACTCGCCCGCCCGCTCAACGGCTGCCGCCTGCGGTTGGCTGGCCACCGTGCTGGCCGGTGCCACCTGCCCTGGCAACCCGGCCTGCACCTCAACCCGGATCGGCGCGAGGCGGGCTTGCTGGGCGCTATCACTGCCGGTCTGCCACCAATCCACCGGCTGCATGTTCAGCACCAGCGTACCTTCCTTGCCCGGCACCACCGAGAAGCGTTGTGAAAGCGTGGCGCGTGGTTGGCCATCGATAAAATCCTCAACCGGCTTGGCCGGCTCGGTGAAGATTTGCGCGCTGCCATCGGCCTGCATTTCAAGCGCCGGCAATTGCGCGCCCATCAGCCCATCGCCTTGCAGCTCAACCACGATGTCGCTGGCCTGGCCAACCCGCATCCGCCCCGGTGCTTGGTGGATGCGCATGCGCAGCTGCCTAGCCGGTAACCACGGCATCGCGGCGCCATCGGGGATCGGTTTGACGGTGATCTGGCGCGGCTGGCTGCGGGCGCGGAAGATCTCGCGTGAATCGCCCAGCAAGCCGCCCCAACCACTGCCCTCGCCTTCGCCCTGAAACTCGGCCGCTGGCAACTGCAACACGCCGCTGCGCTCGGGCACCAATAAATAGCGGCGCTCAACCACCCGGTACTGGCGGCCGTTGACCACCCGCATCGCCCGGCTATCGCTGCCGAAGGGCGTCAGGCTGGCCCCTTCGGGTGCGGGCTGGCGCAACTCGCCGCTAAACAAGGTGCGCGCGTAATACAAGCGCAGGGTGAGGCCGATGGTCTGCTGCACATAGGCGCTGGCATCGCTTAGCTCGGTTTCGACAAACACCGGGCCGCGATCATCGCCGGTTTCGATCGGTGCGGCGGGCGCGGTGCCGCTGACGGTGATCGTGATCGGCGCGGTTTGCTCGTTGCCAACGGTAATCGGCGCGATCACGATTTCGCCGCTGCGCCGTGGCCGCAGCTCGATGCGGAACCGGTGGCTGAAGCTGACCCGGCCATTATTGAAATTGAACTGACGCCCGCTATCGCTGCGCAGGATCACGAAATCCTGCGCCAAGGCGGATAGATCGGGCTCTGCGCGCGATTGATCGGTTTCGATGGTCAGGCTGAGCGTTTCATCGGCCGTGATCGATGTGTGCGAGGCGACCGCACTGGTCGCCGCCGATGCCGGCAGCGCGACCAGCCAGCACAGGGCGATCAACAGCGCGATGCGCAAGTGGGCGGCCATCAGCGGTCATCCTGTCCGGCGCGGCGGCGCTGGTGTTCGATCCAGAATTTCTGCCGCAGCCAATCGCCCGGGGTATCGGGGATGCGCCGCAGCCACGCATCGACGGCCTGCTGCTGCTCGCGATTGGCCTGCTCATGCGCCGCCAGCGCGGAATCGCTGGGCGTGGGCGCAGTCTCTGCGGCATCGCGCATGGCTTTTTCCATCGCCTCACGTTGGGCCTCGGCGGCGGCGCGCTGCGCGGCCTCGGCCTCCGCCGATGGCGGCGTGGCAGGCGGTGTGGCGGGCGAGCTATCGCTGGCAGCGGGTTTGGCGGGCGGCGTTGGCTGTTTGCCCGCATCCGCTTGCCCCGGTTGGCCCGCTTCACTCGCTTGATCTTGCGCTGGCGCGGCATCGGGTTCGCCTTGCTGGCCTTGCTCACCCTGCCCGCCTTGGCTGTTTTGCTGATCGCGTTCGCCCGGTGGCGGCTGCTTGTCTTGGCCGGCCGGGTCTTGCTGGTCGTCGCCTGCGGGTGGTTTACCCGGCCCTTGTTGGTTCTGCGATTGGCCGCCGGATTGCGATTGATGCTGCTGCATCGCCCGCTTGACCGCCGCCAGATTTTCCCGCGCATCGGGCAGTTTGGAATCGATCTTCAGGGCTTGCTCGTAGGCGGCAACCGCCTCTGGATAGCGCCCGGCCTTGGCCAGCGCATTGCCCAAGTTGTAGCGCGCCTCGGCACCCGGCAAGCGCGCATAGGCTTGGGCAGCGCCCGCGTAGTCGCCGGCACGATAGGCGCGATCACCTTCGCGTTGCACCCGGTATTGCGCTTGGTCATCGCGCAGCCACCAGCCACCGGCCGGCACGCCACGTTCCTGCGGAAAGGCCGGCATCGGCCACAGCAGTGAGAGCACCAGCAACGATGCCAGCGCCGCCCCACCACGCCGACGGAAGGCCCACAAGCCAAGCAGCATCAATGGCAGCAACAACCAGTAGCCTTCGTCCTGCCAGAACAGGGCGCGGCCGCCTTCTTCACCATCGCTTCCCGCCGCGTGCGCATCCAGCACATCAAGCTGGCGCAGGTCGCCCTCATCCGCCGTCAGCACCGCCATCGCGCCGCCACCGGCCGCGGCCAGCGCCTGCAAGGAGGCGACATCCAAACGCGGGTGCCAAACCTTGCCATCGCGGCCGCGCACCTCAGCACCAGCAGCACTGCCCAAGCCCAATACGCTGACCCGATAGCCCGCCGCCGCGGCCGCACGCGCCGCCGTATTGGCCGCCGCATCGGCATGGTCGGTCATCAGCACGATATCGCCGCTACTGGCCCCGGCTTGCTTCAACAGGTCTTGTGCATGGCGGATCGCGCGCGCCGCTTGCTGGCCATCCACCGGCATGATCTCTGGGGCCAGCGCATCGACAAACAGGGCAATATTGGCGCTGTCATCGGTCAGCGGCGAGACAGTATGCGCATCATCGGCATAGGCCAGCAGGCCGGTCTGGCCACTGCTGCGCGCCGCCAGCAATTGCTTGAGCTTGGCGCGCGCCTGCAACAGCCGGTTAGGCGGCAAATCGGCGGCCAGCGTGGCGCTGGATAGATCAAGCGCCACCACCAAGGCGCGGCCATCCTGCCACAGTGGTTGCGGCCGCTCGCGCCACGCCGGGCCGGCCAAAGCCAAGCTGGCCAGCAACCACGCCAACAGCCAAACCCACGCCGATGAACGCTTGGCCGCACCATCGCCTGCGCTCAACACATGCGGGCGCAATGCCGGGTCGATATAGGCATCCCAGCCTTGGCCTGCGGCCTGGCGTCGATACAGCAACCACGCCAACAGCGGCAGGCCCAGCAACAGCCATAACCACACCGGGCGGACAAAATGCAGGGGCAAATCCCACATCGGCATGTTCATCGGCGCTGCCCCCAACGCTGCACCACGCCAGCCAGCAAGGCAGCGGCCAAGGCCAGTGCCAACCAACGCCAGTATTGTTCGATGCGCGGCCGCACTGCTTGGCCTTCATGCTCGACCGGCTCCAATTTATCGACCTCGGCATAGATGCCGGCCAGCGATTGGGTATCGCGGGCGCTGAAGAATCGGCCACCCGTGGTTTCGGCGACATGGCGCAGGGTTTCCTCATCAATGCCAGCCTGCATGCCGGGCATCGGGATGCGCATGCCAAACACATTGACGCCCGCATCGCCGCCGCCAAAAGCAATCGTATGGATGCGTACTTGCTCGGCCACGGCCAACTCGGCGGCCTTGGCCGGGGTCAATGTGCCGGCGGTGTTTTCGCCATCGGTCAAGAGGATCAGCACCCGATGCTTGGCCGGTTGCGTGCGCAGGCGTTTGACCGCCAAGCCGATGGCATCGCCAATCGCGGTTTCGCGCCCGGCCATGCCGACCATCGCATCGCGCAATTGGCGGCGCACGCTTTCGCGGTCGCGGGTCAGCGGGGTGATCGCATAAGCCTGCTGCCCAAACACGATCAGGCCGATGCGGTCGCTGGCGCGGCGCTCAAGAAAATCGCTCAACACCGCCTTGGCCGCGCTCAGCCGATCCACTTGCCGCCCGCCCAGCTCCATGTCGGTCTCCTCCATGCTGCCGGATAGATCGACCGCCAACATCAAATCGCGCCCGGTCTGCGGCGGTGCCTGCACCGGCCCCAACACCTGTGGCCGCGCCGCCGCCACGCACAACAACGCCCAAGCCAGCAACGCGACCCAATTGAAGCCGCCCGCAGCCACCCGTGCGCCCGGCTGCGGCACACGATGCAGGCGCTCTGCTGCGCCAGGCAGACGCAAGGCCGGCTGTTGGCCGCCACGCCGCGCCGGCAACCACCAATACGCCAACAGCGGCAATGGCAGCGCCGCCAGCATCCACGGCCAAGCAAAATGATCCAGCAAGGATTGCCATAGCGCGCTCATGCGTTGACGCCCATCCAGCGCAAGAAACGCTGCCGCGCCACCACCTGCAAGGCCGCCAGCGATGCCGCATCGATATCGCGCCGGAAGCTGCCTTCAAGCAAGAGCCGCCCGGTCTCGCCATCGAAACTACCCGCCGGCATACCCGTCTTGAGCAGGGCTAACCACGGCTCGCCATCGACGGTATCGGCATCAAGATGATGGCGGCGCGCAGCGCGGCGCAGCAGGGCCGATAGCGCCGCCACGCGCTCGGGCCCGGCCGCGCTGGCCGTGAGCGCGGCATCGAACAAGGCCTCAACCGCCTGCCGATGTGCGCGTCGGCGCTTCAGCCACCAGCGGATCGCCAAGCCGGCCAACAACAAGGCCAGCGCCAACAGCCACCAACCCGGTGCCGGTGGCCATAGCGAGGGCAACTCGGCGCGGTGGATATCACGCAGCACGATGGGCGGCGGTGCCTGCATCAGGCCACCTCGGCGCGGCGCGAGGCCGGCAGCCAACCGGCGCTGTCATCGGCGCTGGATAATTCGATGGCGCGCACGCCGCAGCCCGCCAGCCGGGCCTGTGCCTCTGGCAAGGCCGCGGCGATATCTTTCTGCCATTGCAGGCGCTGGGCCTTGCCCTGCAGGTCTAGCTCGATGCGCTGGCCGCCGATCAAAAACGGCAGCTTGGCCTTTGGCGGGGTTTGCTCCAGCGGGTCGCTCAACAGCAGCACGATGACCTCCGATTGACGCGCCAAGGCCAGCCAACGTGCCGGCTCGATGGCGAGCGCGCTGGCGGCATCGGCCAATACCAACAGACGCGAACCGGGCCGCAGCACGCGCCGCGCATGGTCGAGCGCGAAGCCCAACCCCGCATCGTCGGCGGGCGCTTCGGCATACCAGCGGCACAGCGCATCCAACACGCGGACTGCTGCCCGCTGGCCGCTGGCCGGGGCAATCGGTGGCTCTTGGCGGCTGCCACGCAGCGCCGCGATGCGGTCACCATCGCGCAGTGCGGCCCAGACCATCACCGCTGCGGCCCGCGCCGCCTGCACCGATTTGAAGCGCACCCGGCTGCCGAAATACAGCGTCGGCGCGGTATCGGCGGCGATCAAGGTCAAGCGGTCACGCTCGGCCTGAAACAACTTGCTATGCGCCCGCCCAGTACGCGCGCTGACCCGCCAATCGATATGCCGCGCATCGTCGCCAGCCACATACTCACGCGATTCGGCGTATTCCATGCCGCGCCCACGCAAGGGCGAGACCGCGCTGCCGGCACGGCCATGCCACGCCTGCCGTGCCGCCTGCCGCCCTTGCACCGCCTGCCGCAGCGCGATCAGCGCGGGCAGGCTGGGGGCGATGGTGTCTTCGATACTCATCGTGCGCAGATCTTCACGGCAGGTGTACGCCATGCCCGTGCTTGGTCATCCACGTCGCCGCAACAGCACGCCATCACGGATGCGGCACCCGCGCCAGCACCTCCTGCACCAGTCGCTCGCCATCCCAGCCCTCGGCACTGGCCTCGAAGCTGGGCAGCACGCGATGGCGCAGCACATCCGGTGCCACCTCGCGAATATCCTCGGGCGTGACGTAATCACGTCCGGCCAGCCACGCACGGGCGCGCGCGCAACGCTCCAGCGCGATCGAGCCACGCGGGCTGGCCCCCCACGCGATACGCCGCGCCAAGGCGGCGTCGTAACGGCCGGCATCGCGCGTCGCCAACACGATCTCGATCAGATAACGCTCCAGCGCGGGTGCCATATGCAAGGCCAACACCCGCTGCCGCGCCGCCATCACCTCGGCCTGCGGGATACGCGGCTGGTCGGCGCGCACGGCCGCACCGGCCATCGCCTGCTCGCGCGCCAAGCGCAAGATCTCGGTTTCGCTTTCGGCATCGGGGTAGCCGATCCGCACATACATCAAGAAACGGTCAAGCTGCGCCTCGGGCAGTGGGAAGGTGCCTTCCTGCTCGATCGGGTTCTGCGTCGCCATCACCAGAAACAACGGCGGCAGCGGGTAGCTATGCCCACCGACGGTGACTTGGCGCTCGCCCATCGCTTCGAGCAAGGCC